>JAFUQL010000295.1 GCA_017472375.1 Oscillospiraceae bacterium
TGCAGTGCACCCATTTCCGTCTGCAGGGTGGGCTGATAACCTACCGCCGAAGGCATACGTCCAAGCAACGCGGACACCTCACTGCCTGCCTGGGTGAAACGGAAAATATTGTCGATGAAGAGCAGCACGTCCTGGCCCTCCCGGTCGCGGAAGTATTCAGCCATGGTCAGGCCGGACAGGGCCACGCGCATACGGGCTCCCGGGGGCTCGTTCATCTGGCCGTAGACCAGGGCGGTCTTGTTGATAACGCCGCTCTCCTGCATCTCGCCGTACAGGTTGTTGCCCTCGCGGGTGCGCTCGCCAACACCGGTGAACACGGACAGACCGCCGTGCTCCTTGGCCACGTTGTTGATCAGCTCCATGATGAGCACGGTCTTGCCCACGCCGGCGCCGCCGAACAGGCCGATCTTGCCGCCCTTGGCGTAGGGGCAGATCAGGTCGACGACCTTGATGCCGGTCTCGAGGATCTCGGTGTTGGACTCCTGCTCGTCAAAGGCAGGGGCCGGGCGATGGATGGGCCAGCGCTCGGGGTTCTCGGGGGCGGGCTGCTCATCCACCGGCTCACCCAGCAGGTTGAACACGCGGCCCAGGCAGCACTCGCCCACGGGCACGGTGATGGGGCCGCCGGTGTCCACGGCGGGGGTGCCGCGCACCAGGCCGTCGGTGCTGCTCATAGCGATGCAGCGGGCCACGTTGTCGCCGATCAGCTGGGCCACCTCGACCACCAGCTTCTGGCCCTGATTGTCGATCTCAATGGCGTTCAGCAGGTTCGGCAGCTGACCGTCCGCAAATCGAATGTCCAGCACGGGTCCAGTCACCTGAATGACCGTGCCGATGTTTTGCTTGGACATGGACTTCACTCCTTATCATCGGGCGGGCTTTTCCACAGGGAAGCCGCCCTTCGGTTGAAAGCTCGGCGGGGGGCGTCAATGCTCCGCGCCGGCCACGATCTCGGTGATCTCCTGGGTGATGGCAGCCTGACGGGCACGGTTGTAGTGCAGGTTCAGGCTCTCGATCATCTCGCCCGCGTTCTTGCTGGCAGCGTCCATGGCGGTGCGGCGGGCGGCCTGCTCACTGGCCTCCGACTCGCACACCGCGCCCCAGATCATACCCGCGAAATACTCGGGCACGATGGCGTCGAACACCGCCTCGCTGGAGGGCTCGTACAGCACCAGGCTGCGGGGCTTGCCGCTGCCGGCCTTCGGGGGATCCATGGGCAGCATCCGGGCCACCTTCGGCGCCTGGGACAGCATAGACTCGAACCGGGTGTAGCAGACGGCGATCTCATCGAATTCGCCCTTCAAAAAGCCGCTCGCCACCAGGCGGGACATGGTGAAGCAATCGCTCACCGACACATCCTCCACCACGGCAAAGGCGTCGGTGAGGATGGGCACGCCCTTGCGCTGGAAGGTCTCCAGCGCCTTCTTGCCCACGGGCAGCACGCACCAGTCCTTGCCCTCAGCCTCGGCGGCCACCAGGCGGAACAGGTTCGAGTTGTAGCCGCCCGCAAGGCCGCGGTCGCCGGCGATGACGATGTAGCAGGTCTTTTTCACCTCGCGCTGGGCCAGGTAGGGGGAGGAGAACTCGGTGTTGGCGGCGGCAATGTCCGCCAGGGTCGCCTGCAGGGTCTCAAAATAGGGGCGGGCGCGCTCCATGCGCTCCTTGGCGCGGCGCAGCTTCGAGGAGGCCACCAGCTCCATGGCCTTGGTGATCTGCATGGTGCTCTGCACACTTTTGATGCGCAGCTTGATGTCCTTCATGGAACCAGCCATGGCACGTCACCTCCTCTTAATGGGTCTTGAGAAATTCGGCGCGGCAGTCGGCGATGGCCTGCTTCAGGCAGTCCTCGGTCTCGCCTTCCAGCTTGCCGGTGGTGCGCACAGCCTCCAGGTACTGGGGGGCGCGCTCGTCCAGCCAGCCGTACAGGGCCTGCTCGAACTCGCCCACGTCCTCCACCGCGATGGGACCCAGGTAGCCGTGGACCACCGCGTACAGGATGGCGATCTGCTTTTCAACGGGCACCGGGGCGCTGCGGTTCTGCTTGAGCACCTCCACGATGCGGGCGCCCTGGTCCAGGCGGGCCTTGGTGTCGGCGTCCAGATCGCTGCCGAACTGAGCAAAGGACTGCAGCTCGCGGTACTGGCTGTAGATCAGCTTCAGGGTGCCGGCCACCTTCTTCATGGCCTTGATCTGGGCGTTGCCGCCCACGCGGGACACCGAGATGCCGGGGTTGACCGCAGGCCGCACACCGGAGTGGAACAGCTCGGTCTCCAGGAAGATCTGACCATCGGTGATGGAGATGACGTTGGTGGGAATGTAGGCGGAAACGTCACCGGCCTGGGTCTCGATGATGGGCAGAGCGGTCAGGCTGCCGCCGCCGTGGGCGTCGCTCAGCTTGGCAGCGCGCTCCAGCAGGCGGCTGTGCAGATAAAACACATCCCCCGGATAGGCCTCCCGTCCCGGCGGCCGCCGCAGCAGCAGCGACATGGCCCGGTAGGCCACCGCATGTTTTGACAGGTCATCATAGACAATGAGCACATCCTTCCCCTGGTACATGAAATATTCGGCCATGGCA
>JAFUQL010000296.1 GCA_017472375.1 Oscillospiraceae bacterium
CTACGAGGCCAGCCCCGAGACCTTTGAGAAGATCTTTGAGATCATCCGCAAGCTGAACATCGAGTGCTTCTGCTACACCGGCGGCAACGACTCCATGGACACCATCCGCAAGCTGAGCGACTACGCCAAGGAGCGCGGCATCACCGACATCAAGTTCATGGGCGTGCCCAAGACCATCGACAACGATCTGCCTGTCACCGACCACACCCCCGGCTTCGGCAGCGCTGCCAAGTACATCGCCACCAGCCTGAAGGAGATCATCAGCGACACCCAGTGCCTGCCCTACAGCAAGGGCATGGTCACCGTGGTGGAGGTCATGGGCCGCAACGCCGGCTGGCTGACCGGCGCCGCCGCTCTGTGCAAGGGCGAGGACTGCATCGGCCCCGACATGATCTACCTGCCCGAGACCAACTTTGATCTGGACGACTTCACCTCCCGCGTGAAGGAGCTGATCGCCACCAAGGGCTTCGCCGTGGCCGTTGTCTCCGAGGGCGTCCATCTGGAGGATGGCCGCTATGTCTGCGAGCTGGGCGGCGGCGCTGACTTCGTCGACGCTTTCGGCCACAAGCAGCTGACCGGCACCGCCGGCTTCCTGGCCCGTCATCTGGGCGCTGTTCTGGGCTGCAAGACCCGTGCCATCGAGTTCAGCACCCTGCAGCGCGCCGGCGGCCACCTGGCCTCCGAGACCGACATCAACGAGTCCTTTGCCGTGGGCGCCGCCGCTGTGCGCGCCGCCGACCAGGGCATCACCGGCCAGATGGTCACCATCGACCGCGTGGGCGAGCGTCCCTACGAGTCCACCACCGGCCTGTGCGACGTGCACAACGTGGCCAACCTGGAGAAGACCGTGCCCGCCGAGTGGATCACCGAGGACGGCACCTACGTCACCGAGGAGTTCATCAACTACGTCCGTCCCCTGATCCAGGGCGAGATGAGCCACATCATGGTGAACGGCCTGCCCCGCTACCTGCTGCGCAAGTAAGCGGCCGCTTTTTACCGAACGCGCAAAGGGCGCGCCCCGCAATGAGGCGCGCCCTTTTTGTCTTTTTTGGAGCAAAAGAATGCTCCCCGCCGGCCGGTTCCGGGCAGCGGGGAGCTTGTTCTTTTGTTCAGCCCGCGGGGGGCTCAGGCGACCGCGCCGCAGAGATCAAGCGGAGAGCGTGCCGCTCACGCCTTACGGGGCAGAACTCTCAGAGGGAATGGGCTCCGAGGGACCGGGGGTCGCGCAGGCGGTATGATCGCCGTTGTCACAGTTATAGTGCCCGTCCAAGCCACAGGCGGCAGAGGTGTGATCCAGGCCGTCGCAGGCATAGTGCTTGGGTCCACCGCAGACAGTAACGGCGGTATGAGTCTTGCCGTCACAGTTATAATGTCCTTCTGTGCCGCAGGTGGTAGCATCAGTGTGATCCCGGCCATCGTTCTCGTAGTGGTCGGCCAAGCCGCACGCAGCAGCTGTTGCAGAGGCAGTCGGAGTGGGCTCTTCCGAGGGTGCAGCACTTTCCGAGGGCACCGGAGTGGGCTCCTCCGAAGGCGCAGCAGAGGGTACTTCCGAGGGTGCGGCAGAAGGCGCCTCCGAGGGAGCCGGGGTGGGGGTGGGGGCCGGAGTGGGCACAGGCACGGGGGCCGGAGCCGGCACAGGGGTCAGGCAGGCGCCGCCCGCATGGTCGGCAGCCGCAGTGCCACCGCAGATGTAGTGGCGGCCGCAGGCAAAGACGCTGTGATCACCGCTGCAGAGGAAATGCCCGGCCTGGCCGCAGGCAGCCTGAATGTGGCCGCCAAGACCGCCGTCGCACTCGTAGTGGTTGCCGCAGGCGAACGCACCGTGCTCACCGCTGCAGCTATAGTGGCCCTCCTTGCCGCAGGCAGCCTGATGGCTCACGCCCGCCGCCAGAACGCAGCCGCAGTCCGCAGCCTTGTTCCCGGCGTCGTCCGTCTTGCGGAACAGCGCGGTCACAGTGCCGCCGCCCTCGCCCACCACAAGGGTGGTCTGGGCAGAGGTGGGATCCTCAATGGTGCCACAGGTGGTCTGCCAGCGGTCAAAGACGTAGCCCTCCGCCGGCGTCGCAGACAGGGTCACCCGGGAGCCTGCGCTGTAGCTGTGGTTCACGTTGGCCACAGTGCCGCCCTGCGCGGCCGTAAAGGTCAGCTCAGACAGGGTGACCTCACTGAAGCGGGCGGTCAGGGAGACGCTGCCCTCCACGGGGAAGCTGTAGGCGGGATCGGTGCTGACCAGCGTGCCGTCGGCGTACCAGCCCTCGAAGGTGCTGCCCGCCACGGGCTTGGCTTCCACCTGAGCAAAAGAGCCGTCCAGATACTGGCCGCCGCCGGTCACAACACCGTAGGGGTTGCTGCCGGAGACGTTCACCTCAAAGTAGGTCACATCGCCGCCGCGGTCCTCCCGCTGGCTGGGGATCTCCTCCTCGCCCCGCAGCAGGCGGTAAGCCGCCCCGGAACCAGTCAGAGCCGCATCGGTGAATTCCTCATCCGTCAGGTTGGGCAGCACCAGGGTCAGAGGCTCGTCCGCACTCAGGGGGATGTCGGGATAGTTCAGAACGCGGGTCACGCGGCTGTGGACCACGTTGTACTCGCTGAGGGTGATGCTGGCCTGTCCGTCGCCCAGAATGCGGATCTCGTACTCCTTGTCCGCAGGCAGGTGCAGGATGATCTCGCCGTCCTTGTTGATGGCGCAGCCCACCGCATCGTCGTAGGTGGAGCAGACCCGGTCAACGGCATCGGCCACCAAAGTGCCCTCGCTGTCGTAGACCTCCACATCCACGGGGAAGTTGATGTGTACCACGCGCACCGCCTCGGGCACCTGCATCAGGAAGGGAGTGTCGGTGTAATGGGGGTCACCGGCGCGCATCCATGCCAGCATGACCTCGGGCTCGTGGGCCTGCATGACCCGGGAGGTGGTGAAGGACAGGATCAGATCCACCAGCTCCTCGGTGTCGTTGACCAGCATGGAGCCCAGCGCGCGGATCAGGGTCAGGGCGGTGCCGTACAGGTCGGAGTAGCCCTCGGGCTGGGGGACGACCTCATACAGAAGCTCCACCACCTCGTCCACACGCTCGGACACGGGGGTGTCGTTCAGCTGCACGGTGGGGGCCAGCACGGTGCGCAGGTTGGCAAAGCCGTCTGCGGTCAGCGCGTCCACGAACAGGCCCATGGCCTCGGTAAAGTTCAGGTCGGTCTGGTAGCCCATGAGTCGATCCAACAGCTGGATCAGGTCGGCCTCCAGACCTTCGTAGTAGTTGTCGCGGCCACCGATGTTCTCGATCAGACCGTTGACAAAGCGGTTCAGCATGTCGTTCTGGGTCTGGCGGGTGTCGTCCACCACCCGCACCTGTAGCAGCGGGTCACCGCTGGGCATGAATGCCAGCGGATCCACCTCAAACTCCACCTTCTTGGCGTACTCGGAGATGTTGTAGGCCAGCTCCTCCCGCTCCTCGGGGGTGTAGACCTGCAGGATCTCATCGTACTCCTCCAGCATGGTGGCCTTCGCCTCGGCGAAGTAGGCGGTGGTCACGGTGGGGATCAGGCGGGAGGTGGTGTTGTAGCGCACAAAATCCCAGCCCACCGGCGCCACCATGGGCACCAGGTCGTTGGCGTTGATCACGTTGTGGATGTTGGTATGCTCCAGATCGGAACCCGCCTGCTCGCTGAGGATGCCCTGCGGAGGCGCAAAGGCGTAGCAGAACAGGTCGCCGTCGGCCAGCTCGGCCCCATTGACCAGCTCGTTCTCGTTCAGCCAGCCGGCGGTCAGGTTGGCCACCGCGCCGCCGCGGCTGTAGCCCACCAGCCAGATCTTCACCCGGCCGGTGATGTCCTGATCTTCCAGATACTGCTGCAGGAACGCGACCACATTGTCGCGGCCCTCAGCAAAGCCGGTGTGCTCGCCCTCGGCACCCACGGTCACGTTTCCGCCCCACTCGTTGTAGTAGCGGCCGCCGCGGATGGCCAGCGCGATCAGGGTGGAATCCTCCAGCTCCTTGTGGGCCGCCACCGCACCCACCGAATCAACGCTGGGCTTCTCGGCCCAGAACTCATTCTGGGCAAAATCCTCAAAGCCCAGCTCGTCCAGCAGAGCGCGGACGTTTTGGGTCTTATCAGGCCACTCGGTGGCCGCCTCGCTGGACCAGCAGGACAGCTCCAGACACAGGGACATGGTGGCCAGACTGGGGTTGTAGATCCGGGAATCCAGCGAGAAGTACTTATCGCTGTAGGCATACTCCGAGGTGGAGTCCTTGTCATCGCTGATGCCCGGGTACGAGAAGGTGCCCCAAACGGGCTCGAAGTCCGGGAAATCGTAGCCCTGAAGGGCACTCAGCGAGGAACCGGAGGATGCCTGAGTCTCATTGCTGCCGCCCAGAAAGGCGCAGGAGCTGAGCAGCATACAGACTGCCATCAGCAGGGCAATGCGTGCAAGTGGTTTCTTTTTCGCCATTGGCATGGTTCTCCTTCGTAGGTGGGTTGATTTTTGCGGTTTTTGCGATCCAAAATTACACATTATATAGATTACATGATTTTACATACAAGGTCAATTGCATTTTCCGCACGAAAAGACACAAAATCCCCACCTGTCTGCGGGGTGGGGTACGTTTGGGGGGACGTACAAAGGGCGCGCCCTGTTTGGTTTTGGTTTGTCTACCGGAGGTCAACCCTCCCCGCCGCCGCAGGATTCGCGCTGTTCCAGCCGGAACCAGCCGACCAGTTCCTTCCCTTCCATCTCGCCGAAGGTATCGCTGAACCGCACCGACCGCCCCTGACCCATGTCCAGCCATGTGACGGGCTGGGTGTATGAGGTGCCGCTCCCAGGCACATCACGAGCAGCAAAGCGGAAGCCCTCGATGCAGCGGCCCACCACCCCTGCAAAGGCCGTGGACACATCCACAAGCGGCCCTGCGGGCAGATGGTCGTCCGTCCAGAAGTCGCCGTATTCGTTGCCGATCAGTACTCCGCCCTCATACTCGAGGTACAGCTGCCCCCGGAAGGTGTTCGACCAGGTCTTGCCGCCGTATTCCGCCGGGCGGATGGGCCATTCCCCGCCGCAGGGGTCGGCCAGCACCCGCAGCACCCGACGTCCGAGGGCGGCCTCATAGGTGTCGATGCCCCCGTAGGCACGTCCCTCGTGGGCGGCACGGCACAGCTCGTAGAAGGCCTCGTACAGATGGTTTGCGGCGGTGTTCTTCGCACAGACCTGCAGGTAGCTGCACTCGGTGGCGATGTGCTCCAGCACCCCGCTCAGTTTGCCCTCCGGTGACCAGCCGGCGCGGATACCCGCGTCCAGCAGCAGCCTGGCCGCCTGCAGCATATACCGGTCGTCGGTGGAGAAGTTCAGCGCGTAAAGGCAGGCCCTGCACGCCCGGCCGCCGTCCCGCCCCGGGTCGAAGCCGTTCTTCAAAAAGAACCGCACGATCTCCACCATGGCCCGACCGGGGTCGGGGTTCTTGCTGGGGCACTGCACACACTGCCCGTCCTCCGGGTCGCAGCGGTCGCAGTCGTCGCCGTGCTCGGTGTCCCGGTACCCTTGCAGGCACTCGGACAGCACGTTTCCATCGCCCGGCACGGCTGCATTCACATCCGCCCCCGCGTCCACCAGCGCCTGCGCCGCTGCAAAGTCCGGCGGGCCGCTGCGGAACAGGTCGATGAGTTTGTCCTCCAGTTCTCCGTAGCCATATGGGAATGCCATGCTGCTGCCCCCTTTCTGTGTCCATTTTACCACGACGTCAGACCCATAACCGGGATTTATTCGCCGTTCTGTGCCTGATAGGCCGCACCCCAGTCGGCCATGGCGTCCAGCACCGGTTTGATGCTGCGGCCGGTCTCGGTGAGGGTGTACTCCACCCGGGGCGGCACCTCGGCGTAGACCTTGCGGGTGAGCAGCCCCTTGGCCTCCATGTCCCGCAGCTGGGCAGTCAGCACCTTCTGGGACACGGTGCCGATGGAGCGCCGCAGTTCCCCGAATCGCTTGGTGCCCTCCATCAGATCCCGCAGGATCAGCACCTTCCATTTGTCCCCGATGAGCAGCAGGGTGGTCTCCACCGGGCAAGCAGGCAGTTCCATATCGATCCCTCCAATGGTTCCCTTTTGGTGACTATGTGTCAAACAGGTTCCTTCTTTACAAAAGAAACTTTTGTCGGTATTATAAAGAAAAAACCGACGCTTCGTCAAGCGTTTCCAACAATGGAGGTATGAACATGGAACGAGTCTGCGAATTTCTGAAGGCCGCCGGCACCTACTATCTGGCCACCGTGGAGGGCGACCAGCCCCGGGTGCGCCCCTTCGGCACCGCCCACATCTTCGAGGGCAAGCTGTACATCCAGACCGGCAAGTCCAAGCCGGTGTCCCGTCAGCTGGCCGCCAACCCCAAGTGCGAGATCTGCGCCTTCAAGGACGGCGTGTGGCTGCGCGTTGCCGCTGAGCTGGTGGAGGACGACCGGCTGGCGGCCAAGAAGTCCATGCTGGACGAGTACACCAGCCTGCGGGCCATGTACGACGAAAACGACACCAATACGCAGGTGCTGTACCTGAAGAACGCCGTTGCCACCTTCAGCTCCTTCACCGCTGCCCCCGAGACCTACGAATTCTGATACTGCCCGTCCACGCAGGCAGGGAGTTTCCGGCGGCACTGCTGCAGGCCAATCATGAACAGACGCTCCCCCTCTGGGCGCGGCGATGATCCGCCGCCCCGGGGAGGAGCGCGTTTTGTTTTGGGGCAGGGCGTCATCCGATGCGGCAAAACTTCGTACAAAACGTCCCTTTCTTGTCTTTCGTGCGCGAATGCGGTATCATTGAAACAGCAGCACTGTACCGTGGTACACACGGCAACACCATCAAACAAGAAACCTTCCTGACCGGATCGGAGGAACTCCTATGAAGCGCATCCAATCCAGCAAGCTCGTTCGCGACCGCATCCCGGAGATCATCGAAGCTTCGGGGAAAACC
>JAFUQL010000297.1 GCA_017472375.1 Oscillospiraceae bacterium
AATACCTGATCGTCGGGACCGCGAATTTCGACACCGCACGCTGGAACGGGTGGGTCCTGTACCGGGGCGCCCTGTACAACGTGAAGGCCAACCCCATCCCCTGGCATTACATCCCCTGGCTCATGCTCATCACAACGCCGCTGCTCATTTTTGTTCTGGCTGCGCTGTGGGGCGTCCAGCTGCTGGTGCGCAATCGTCTGTGCGTGCAAAAATGGCTCTGCCTTGAATCGGTGTACTGCATCGCCCTGGCGGTGTTCTTTGCCGCACCGCTGGGATACGCCATGGTGGTGCGCCCCAACCTGTACAACGGGTGGCGGCATATGTACTTTATCTACATCCCGGTCGTCGTTCTGGCTGGAGTGGGCGCCGCCTGGCTCTGGCAGCACAAAAAGAAGTGGCTGCGCATCGCCCTGTGCGGCGCACTGGCGGCCAATTTCCTGTACTATGCCGGTTTTATCATCGCCAATCATCCCTACGAATTCGCCTATTTCAACTTCCTGGCAGGCGAGCACCCCGAAGAGCGGTATGAGGCCGACTACTGGTACATTGGCCAGTCCGAGCTGATGAAGCAGCTGCAGGAAATGGATGCCGATTTCTCGGCCGTCCCGCTGAACAAGTCCATCCGTCTTGAAGGAACATGGTACCGGGTCAAGGGCACCATGAGCGGCCTTACCGAGCGCAACGAGGAGGTCACCTGGGACCGGCGCGGCCGTGCGCGCTATGTGCTGGAAAATACCTGCTACGCCGCCATCGACGATCTTTCCCCCAACTGGGATCTCAGCGACCCTGCCGTACAGCTGTGGAAGAGCCTGATGAACGCGGAGGAGCCGATCCTCGAGATCAAGTGCGGCCGCACCGTGCTGTGGCGGGTGTACAAGAACCCCCAGTACAACGGCCCGCCGTACAACAACTGAGCACCGGGGCGCTTCCCCATTCTCTGAAGTCCTTTTCAAAAGATCTTTTTCACACAGTGAGGTCGACAATATGAACCATACCTCTCCATCTGTTTCCCGTCTTTCATTTTCAACAAAGCATGAGCGTGCGTTCCTTGCAGTCCTCTTTCTGCTGCTGATCGTCATCGCTTTGTTTGCGGTCCAGCAATGCTCGCCCGGTTTGGATCATTACATCGAGCTGGGCATTCTGGATTCCAACATGAAGGTCTATGCGGAAGTTCTTTTTGGCAAAGACAGTTCTCTATACCAAAGCATCCCCTCAAGCCAGGACATTCGCACTTCCATCGAGCGCGACCATGGCGAATCCGCCCTTTACCTTATGTGGCCGTTCTTTCACGCCATGCGGCTCACCCTTGAATCCTATTTCCGCCCCGCGGAATTGCTTACCTTTTTCTATTATCACCTGGTCTTTTTGTTCGCCCTGTACGCACTTTACCAAACGGTGCGTTCCCTGACTGGCAGCCCTCTGGGTGGGCTGGCCGCCATGCTGCTGCTCTACTGCAACCCCCGCTTTTGGGGCGAGAGCTTTTACAACAATAAGGACATGGTCCTCCTATCCCTTTGCCTGATCGTTTTCTGGCGCGGGCTTCGCTTTATCGAAGAGGATAGCTGGAGCAGCTGCATCTGGTTCGGCCTGGCCGGCGCCTTTGCCTTCAACACCCGGCTGCTTGGGCTGGGGGCCTTTGGTGTGTGCGGCATCGCATATCTGGCCGACCTCACCGTACATAAACTGTGGGATCGAAAAAAATTCCTGCGCGGTCTTTTGGCGGTGGGCAGCATGCTCTTCTTTTTCTTCCTCCTCACCCCTGCCGCCTGGTCCGATCCCTTGGAGTTCTTTGTCTATTTGTACCAAAACACCACCAGCTTTGATCTGTCCCGCTGGAACGGCCCGATCCTCTACCGTGGTGCCTACTACAATCCGGAGATCAACCCCATTCCCTGGCACTACATCCCCTGGCTGATCGTGATCACCACACCGCCGCTGATCCTGATCCTGGCTGTGCTGACCCCGCTCGCCATGCTGGCTTCCTCCCGCTTCAGCGACAGTCCCATTCTCTGCCGGCAGAATCTGTTCTGCGCCTGCCTGGCGCTGTTCTCCATCCTGCCCATTCTGGTCAGCATGCTGGGCAATTCCAATCTGTACAACGGCTGGCGGCATATGTATTTCACCTACGGCCCCATCGTGGTCCTCGCCGCATACACCGCTGTACATCTGTGCCGCCAGCGCATCCGCTGGCTTCGGCTGCTCGTGGTCGGCCTGCTTTCGGCCAACTTGATCTACTACAGCGGCTTTATTGCCAGGTATTATCCCCACGAGTATGCCTACTTCAACTTTCTCGCCGGCGAGCACCCCGAAGAGAGCTACGAGGCCGATTATTGGCTGATCTCGCTTCGCCCGGTCCTGCTGGAGCTGCTGGAGCGGGATACACGCTGCACCGTCACCAACATGGGCTGCAATGCGTATCTTCAGAAGCAATGGTACAACATGGTCCACTACCCGGTCGAGATCGCCGAGGATGAGGAGGAGGTCTACTGGGATCGCCGCGGCAGAGCCGTCTATGTTGTGGAAAACACCTCCTACTGGCAGATGGAGCAGCTCCACAACACCTGGGTCGAGGACGGCGTTTACGATTCCATGCAGGACTGGATCCGGCTGGTGGGAGAATCCGAGGTGGTATACGAGGTCAAGTGCGGCCGCACCGTGCTGTGGCGGGTGTATAAGAACCCCCAGTACAACGGCCCGCCTGTGGAGTGGTGACCAGCCAGACCTCACCCCCGTAGAGATCGGCCGGAATTTTACCACTTCATTTTGTTGAAGCTGATGGGTTGACAAACCACAAAAAACGTGGTTTAATAGGCTCAAACAAAACCGTTGAGGCGAAGATAAAACTGCACAGCGCACTTACAGAGAGCCCGGAGGCTGGAAACGGGCAGAGAGCGGGGCAGACAAATGGATCGCTGAGGGCGGGGTGAACGCGCATCTGCGTCAGTAGCTTCCGACGGGTACTCCCGTTACAGAGTGTGAGGCGTGTTGGCGCTTCGAGAGGTGGCTGCGGCCGTAACGGCCCGGCAAACAAGGTGGCACCGCAGGTGTTTTGATCTGATTCAAAGCCTGTCCTTGTACGACAAGTACCGTCGTATAAGGGCAGGCTTTTTGTATTCCCCGAAAAAGGAGGTCGTTTGTATGATCTTTTCCGCTCCCGCACCCCGCTTCTGCACCGGCCGCCGATGGCGATGGCAGGCGTGAACCGCACCCGCCCGTCCCCGGCATCCCGCCGGGCAGATCCATCCGCCAGCCCGCATACAAATGCAGAAAGAATTGAGGTATTGACCATGAAAAAGATGAACAAGCTGATCGCCGCCACCCTGTCCGCCGTTCTGGCCCTGACCGCTGCCGCCTGCGGCGGCTCCGCCTCCTCCGCGCCCGCCGCTTCCGGTGAGGCCGCCGGCGATGTGTACCGGGTCGCCATCGTGCAGCAGCTGGATCACGCCAGCCTGGACGAGATCCGCCTGGCCGCCGAGGCCGAGCTGGACGCCAAGGCCGCCGAGCTGGGCGTGACCATCCAGTACACCGAGTTCAATGGGCAGAACGACCCCACCACCCTGAACCAGATCGGCACCCAGGTGGTCAGCGACGGCTATGACGCCATCATCCCCATCGCCACTCTGGCCGCCCAGTGCATGCAGAACGCCACCGAGGGCACCGACATCCCCGTGATCTTCGCCGCCGTGTCCGACCCCGAGACCGCCGGCCTGACCGCTGAGAACGTCACCGGCACCTCCGACGCCCTGAACACCCCCTTCATTCTGGACATGATGCTGGCTCAGGACCCCGATGTGCAGACCGTCGGCCTGCTGTACAGCCTGTCTGAGGACAACAGCAAGAAGCCCATCGCTGAGGCCAAGGAGTATCTGGACGCCAAGGGCATCGCCTACATCGAGAAGACCGGCAACACCACCGATGAGATCGTGGCCGCCACCAACAGCATCCTGGACCAGGTGGACGCCATCTTCACCCCCACCGACAACGTGGTCATGGCCGCTGAGCTGACCATCGCCGAGAGCCTGATGGCCGCCGGCGTTCCCCACTACACCGGCGCAGACAGCTTCGTGCGCAACGGCGCCTTCACCACCTGCGGCGTGAACTACACCGAGCTGGGCGCCTACACCGCCGATATGGCCGTGGAGGCCATGGTGGACGGCACCCTGCCCGCCTTCCACGTCATGGACGGCGGCATCATCACCGTGAACACCGAGACCGCCGCCGCTCTGGGCATCGATTACAGCGTGTTCTCCACCATGGCCAATCAGGTGGCCGAGGTGGTCACCACCGTGGACTGAGCGCCCCGGCTTTTCACCAAAAGCACCGCAGCTTGTTGAAAACCGCTTCCCCCGGCGGCAGGCAAGCACCCCATTGGACCCCAAAAACATCCCCGGCGGGAACCGGATGCCGCGCGTGTCCGGTTCCCTTTGCCGGTTTTTCAGGAGGTAACCCATGACGTCCTTTTTCACCCTGGCCATCGTGCAGAGCGCACTGGAGCTGGGCTTCATCTACGCGCTGGTGGCCATGGCGCTGTTCCTCAGCTACAGCGTGCTGAACATCGCCGACCTGTCCACCGACAACTGCTTCATTCTGGGCTGCGCGGTGGGCTCCACCGTGGCACTGGCCGGGCATCCCATCCTGGCGCTGCCCGCCGCCATGCTGGCGGGCGTGGGCTCGGGCTTTCTCACCGCCTTTCTGCAGACCCGCCTCGGGGTGGAGAGCATCCTGGCCGGCATCATCGTGAACACCGGCCTGTACACCGTCAACCTGGCGGCCATGGGCTTCTCCAGCAACCTGAACCTGTTCAAGTGCGACACCATCTTCACCATGGCCAAGGCCGCGCTGGAGCCGGTCATCGGCAGCTGGTACAAGCTGGCGGTGGCAGCGGTCATTACGCTGGCGGCGGCTGCGGCGCTGTGGTTCTTCCTGGGCACCCGGCTGGGTCTGTCCATCCGCGCCACCGGCGACAACGCCGACATGGTGCGCGCCTCCTCCATCAACCCCGCCTACACCATCACCGTGGGCCTGTGCATCAGCGGCTCGCTCACCGCGCTGGCCGGCGCCGTGCTGGGCCAGTACCAGAAGTCCTGCGACATCAACCTGGGCCAGGGCATGGTGACCATCGCGCTGGCCAGCCTGATCATCGGCGAAACGCTGGTGGGGCGGCAGAAGCTGGGGCTGCGGCTGTCTGCGGCCATTCTGGGCAGCGTCATCTACCGGTTCATCGTGGCCATTGCCCTGCGCATGAACGTGCCCGCCGAGTGCCTGAAGCTGGTCAGCGCCCTCATCGTGGCCGTGGCCATCTCCAGCCCCCAGATCAAGGTGCTGTACGCCCGCCACAAGCGCAAGGCCGCAGCCCGCGCCGCCCGCAAAGGAGGGAACTGACCATGCTGAAGCTGAATCATGTGAGCATGACCTTCAACCCGGGCACCGTGAACGAGAAGAAGGCTCTGAACGACGTATCCCTGCACATGGCCCCCGGCGACTTCGCCACCATCGTGGGCTCCAACGGTGCGGGCAAATCCACCCTGTTCGGCGCCATCGCCGGCAGCTTCTGGCCGGACGAGGGCGAGGTCATTCTGGACGGCCGGGACATCACCTTTGAGCCGGAGCACCGCCGCAGCAACGTGCTGGGCCGGCTGTTCCAGGATCCCATGCGCGGCACCGCCCCCCACATGACCATCGAGGAGAACCTGGCGCTGGCCTACCTGCGGGCGTCCAAAGCCCGCAACGCCTACTTCAGCCGGGTGACCAAGCAGGACAAGGCGGACTTCCGGGAGAAGCTGGCTCTGCTGGACATGGGCCTGGAGGACCGGATGACCCAGCCGGTGGGTCTGCTCTCGGGCGGCCAGCGGCAGGCGCTGACCCTGCTGATGGCCACGCTGGTGACCCCGAAACTGCTGCTGTTGGACGAACACACCGCCGCGCTGGACCCCGCCACCGCCGAAAAGGTGCTGGCGCTGACCCGGGACATCGTGGCCGAGCGGCAGATCACCTGCCTGATGATCACCCACAACATGAAGGACGCGCTGGGGCTGGGCAACCGCACCCTGATGATGGACTCTGGCCGCATCGTGCTGGACGTGAGCGGCGACGAGCGCGCCGGCATGACGGTGGACGACCTGCTGGCCCGGTTCGCCGCAAACGCCGGCAAGGCGCTGGACAACGACCGCATCCTGCTGAGCGAGATGGGCTGAGCAAAACCTGCCGAAAAGCCATCCAAAACGCCTTGCCATCGCCCTTCAAAGCGACTATAATAGAATATTGGAAGCATGGCCTCGCCGCGTGCGGGGCCGTGTTTTTTATCCACAGTCTGTTGGGGTGTTCCTGCGCCGGCGTTTGCCCGGCCAGCACCCGTGATTTTACAGCGGGCGGCTGCGTTTGCCGCCCCGGAGAGGAAGGAAATCGACATGGAAACCATGGGAACTCTGCGCCGCACCCACTACTGCGGCGAGGTGCGCCTGCCCGATGCCGGCCAGGAGATGGTGGTGGCCGGTTCCATCGCCAAGTGCCGCGACAAGGGCGGCATCATCTTTGCCGACCTGCGCGACACCAGCGGCATCCTGCAGATGGTGTTTGACGACGGCACCGACCGGGAGGTCTTTGCCAAGGCCCAGAGCCTGCGCAGCGAGTACGTTGTGATCGCCAAGGGCCTGCTGCGGGAGCGCGATGCCAAGACCACCAAGATCGCCACCGGCGATGTGGAGCTGTACGTCAGCGAGCTGCGCATCCTGAGCACCGCCGAGACCACCCCCTTTGAGATCCGCGACGAGGTCACCGTCAAGGACGAGCTGCGCCTGAAGTACCGCTATCTGGACCTGCGCCGCGACAGCCTGCATCAGACCCTGGTGCTGCGCAGCAAGATCTGCCAGATCGTGCGCAACTACTACTGCGACAACCACTTCACCGAGATCGAGACCCCGATCCTGATGAAGTCCACCCCCGAGGGCGCCCGCGATTACCCGGTGCCCAGCCGTGTGCAGCCCGGCCGCTTCTACGCTCTGCCCCAGAGCCCCCAGCTGTACAAGCAGCTGCTGATGCTGTCCGGCTTCGACCGCTACTTCCAGATCGCCCGCTGCTTCCGCGATGAGGACCTGCGCGCCGACCGCCAGCCCGAGTTCACCCAGATCGACCTGGAGATGAGCTTCGTGGACGAGAACGACATCATGACCCTGAACGAGGGCCTGCTGAAGAAGCTGTGGAAGGACGTCCTGAACGTGGAGATCGAGACCCCGTTCATCCGGATGCCCTGGAAGGAGGCCATGAGCCGCTTCGGTTCCGACAAGCCCGACACCCGCTTCGGCCTGGAGATCATCGACCTGAGCGAGGCCGTCCGCGGCACCGAGTTCGTGCCCTTCAAGGCCGCGCTGGAGGCCGGCGGCACCGTGCGCTGCATCAACTGCAAGGGCATGGCCGACAAGCTGACCCGCAAGAACATCGACAAGCTGACCAACGACGCCAAGGCCTACGGCGTGAAGGGTCTGGCCTACACCCGCCTGACCGCCGACGCCGAGACCTCCAGCTTTGAGAAGTTCCTGACCGCCGAGGAGAAGGCCGCCCTGCGCGCCGCCGCCGGCGCCGAGACCGGCGACGTGCTGCTGGTGGTGGCCGACGCCAACTGGGTGAAGGCCTGCACCGCGCTGGGCCAGATCCGCCTGCTGGTGGCCAAGAAGTACGAGCTGATCGACGAGAGCAAGTTCAACTTCCTGTGGGTGACCGAGTTCCCCCTGTTCGAGTACAGCGAGGAGGAGGGCCGCTGGATGGCCATGCACCATCCGTTCACCATGCCCCACGCCCACTGCATCGACAAGCTGGAGAGCGACCCCGGCGCCTGCACCGCCATCGCCTACGACATCGTGCTGAACGGGGTTGAGCTGGGCGGCGGCTCCATCCGCGTCAACGACCCCGTGCTGCAGCAGCGCATGTTCAAGGCGCTGGGCTTCACCGAGGAGCGCGCCCGCGAGTGCTTCGGCTTCCTGATGGACGCCTACAAGTATGGTGCGCCCCCCCACGGCGGCATGGCCTACGGCCTGGACCGCATGGTGATGCTGATGCTGAACCGCGACTCCATCCGCGACGTGATCGCTTTCCCCAAGGTGCAGAACGCCGGCGAGATCATGAGCGGCTGCCCCGACCTGGTGGACCCCAAGCAGCTTGAGGAGCTGAACATCGTCAGCACCGCCCTGACCGGCGGCGACCACACCGAGGGCTGAGCCCTGTGCACCGGAATTAAGAGAAAAACCGCCCCGCAGGCGATGCCTGCGGGGCGGTTTTGTGTTTCCTGCGGGAGGCGGGTCCACTGCCCGCCGGGGCACGGTGTTTCTTACTGGTTTCGGCATTCTCTGCGGCGGAGCAGGATCAGCACTTACTTCGTAAACGCGCACTCCCAATCGCCGCTGATGTTCAAAGGCTGGTCTGCTTTCTTCTCAGCGACAAAAGCGGTAACAGCAAGCGTGTAATTGCCGCTGTCAATGCCATCCAGCCGAATGCCGATCGCAGCCTGCCCGTTGACGATCCCGGCGGAGCCGGCAGCCCCCTTGGCCACTGTTTTGCCATTTCCGTCCACGATCCGGTAAGCGGCAATACCCAGCGTTTCGGCCTCGCTGTAAGGAGCCTTCTGAGGATCAGCAAAAGCCGCCAGAACGGTCAGATCGTCACCGTTTACGGAAACGTCCATGCGGATCTCGTCTGTGGCCTGTTCGTAGGCGGTGCCCACGACCGCACCCCAAAGGTCCGTGA
>JAFUQL010000298.1 GCA_017472375.1 Oscillospiraceae bacterium
TCAAGGAGCGCTCGGCCGTGGTGCGCTTCAAGGTCAAGGGCCAGGAGAACACCTATCTGTATGCCTGGACCACCACCCCCTGGACCCTGCCCAGCAACGTGGCGCTGTGCGTCAATCCGGACGACCGGTATGCCCGCTTTGACTGCGAGGGCCGCACGGTCATCATGGCCGATGTGCTGATCCCCTCGGTGATGGGCGAGGACGCGGTGATCGAAAACAAGACCACCATGTGCGGCCGCGACCTGGTGGGCATGGAATATGAGCCGCTGTTCGCCTTTACCAAGGATCTGGTGGACAAGCCGGCCTGGCGCGTGGTGGCCGACAACTATGTTACCATGACCGATGGTACCGGCATCGTGCACATCGCCCCGGCCTTCGGTGAGGACGACGCGCGCGTGGGCCGCGAAAACGACCTGCCCTTCCTGCAGCTGGTGGATACCAAGGGCGAAATGAGCCAGCAGACCCCCTGGGCGGGCACCTTCATCAAGAAGGCCGACCCGATCATCCTGGAGGAGCTGGAAAAGGCCGGTCAGCTGGTGGCCGCACCCGCCTTTGAGCACGAATATCCCTTCTGCCGGCGCTGCGACACCCCGCTGATCTACTATGCCCGCGGCGGCTGGTTCATCAAGATGACCGCGGTGCGCGAAAAGCTGATGGCCAACAACCAGACCGTGACCTGGTATCCGGACAACATCAAGAACGGCCGCTTCGGCAATTTCCTGGAAAACGTCATTGACTGGGCGCTGTCCCGCGAGCGCTACTGGGGCACTCCGCTGCCGGTGTGGGTGTGCGACTGCGGCCACATGCACGTGATCGGCTCCCGCGAGGAGCTGTGCCGACTGGGCAAGAACGTGCCCGCCGACATTGAGCTGCACCGCCCCTACATCGACGAGGTGGTGCTGACCTGCGAAAAGTGCGGCGGCGAGATGCACCGCACCCCCGAGGTCATCGACTGCTGGTACGATTCGGGCTCCATGCCCTTCGCCCAGTGGCACTATCCCTTTGAAAACAAGGAGATCTTTGAGGAGAACTTCCCGGCCAACTTCATTTCCGAGGCCATCGACCAGACCCGCGGCTGGTTCTACTCGCTGATCGCCATTTCCACGCTGGTGTTTGACTGCTCTCCCTACGAGAACTGCCTGGTCATGGGCCATGTTCAGGACGCCGAGGGCCGCAAGATGAGCAAGCATCTGGGCAACGTGGTGGACCCGTGGGATGTGCTGGACAAGCAGGGCGCCGACGCGGTGCGCTGGTATTTCTACGCCTCTGCCGCGCCCTGGCTGCCCACCCGCTTCTCGGGCGAGCTGGTCAGCGAGATGCAGCGCAAGTTCATGGGCACCCTGTGGAACACCTATGCCTTCTTTACGCTGTACGCCTCCATCGACCAGTATGACCCGGCCACGCAGAAGGCAAAGCCCGAGGATCTGTCGCTGATGGACAAGTGGCTGCTGTCCCGCCTGCACAGCCTGATCAGGGTGGTGGACCAGGGTCTGGCCGAGTACAAGATCACCGAGACCGCCCGCGCCATTTCCGACTTTGTGGACGAGCTGTCCAACTGGTATGTGCGCCTGAGCCGCGAGCGCTTCTGGGGCAAGGGCATGGAGGGCGACAAGCTGGCCGCCTTCGACA
>JAFUQL010000299.1 GCA_017472375.1 Oscillospiraceae bacterium
ACGCAAGCGCCGGGGTGACGCCGCAGGTGTGCGGCTTATGTCCCTTCCCCTGACCCCCCTGAGGGGGCAGAAGCTGTGCAGATGCAAGGAAGCACGGTGCGCCGCGTATCGCGATACGCAAGCGCCGGGGTGACGCCGCAGATGTGCGGCTTATGTCCCCTCAGGAACGGTAGTCTCCGTTGATCTTGACATACTCATAGGTCAGATCGCAGCCCCAGGCCTTTGCTTCGGCCTCGCCCTCGCCCATATCCACGCGGACAACGATGTCGTGCTCGGCCAGCACCTTGGCGGCCTCCTCCTCGCTGTAGGGGTGGTAGGCGGCGTTCTCGCAGACGTATACGCTGCCGGCGGCGCTCTCCAGCCAGACACAGCACTTGTCGATGGAGAAATCACCGGGGGTGTAGCCGATGGCGCAGAGGATGCGGCCCCAGTTGGCATCGCGGCCAAAGACGGCGGCCTTGAACAGGTTGGAGCAGACCACGCTCTTGGCGATGGCGCGGGCGGTGGCCTTGTCCTTGCCGTGGGAGACGGTGCAGGTGATCAGATGGGTGGCGCCCTCGCCGCCGGAGGCGGTCAGCGCAGCCATGTGGCTGGCGATGGCGGTCAGCGCCTCCACAAAGGCATCGTAGTCCGGGCCCTCGCAGTCGATGATGGCGTTGCCGGCCAGACCGGAGGCCATGATCAGCATGGTGTCGTTGGTGGAGGTGTCCAGGTCCACCGACATCTGGTTGTAGGTGTCCACCACGACCTCTTTCAGGGCCTTCTGCAGCATGGCAGGGGCGATGGCGGCGTCGGTGGTGTAGAAGGCCAGCATGGTGGCCATGTTGGGGGCGATCATGCCGCTGCCCTTGCTGATGGCGCCCAGGGCACAGGTCTTGCCGCCCACGGTGAACTCCACCGCATACTCCTTCTTGGTCACGTCGGTGGTCATAATGGCCACAGCGGCGGAATCACTGGCTTCAGCGGAAGCGGCCAGCTCGGCCACGGCGGCGGGGATGCCCCGCTCAAAGGGCTCCAGGGTCATGGGCTGGCCGATGACGCCGGTGGAGGCGGGCAGCACGTCCTCGGCGGCCACGCCGGCGGCCTTGGCCACCAGTTCGCAGCACTGGGTGGCCAGCTCCACGCCGTTGGCGGCGCAGGTGTTGGCGTTGCCGCTGTTCACCAGAATGGCCTGGGCGTAGCCGTCGGCCAGGTGCAGTTTATCCACGGTGATGGGCGCGCCCTTCACCTTGTTGGTGGTGTAGACGCCGGCTGCAGCGCAGCGCACGTCCGCCACGATCAGGGCCAGATCCTTCTTGGTGCGGTTGGCGCGGATGCCGCAATGAACGCCCGCCGCTTTGAAGCCTTTCGCGGCGCAGATGCCGCCGGTGATCTCTTTCATGGTCGATCCCTCCGTTTATCGTTTCCCTCCGCCGGGCGGAGGTGGTTTCTCGGTTATTCCAGACCCGCAGTCTCGGGCAGGCCCAGCATCAGGTTCATGCACTGGACGGCGGCGCCGGACGCGCCCTTGCCCAGATTGTCGTACAGGCTCATCAGCAGCATCTGATCCTCATGGCCCACAACGAAGATCTCCATGCGGTCGCTGCCGGAGAGCAGGCCGGTGGACAGGAACTTGTCCTCGGGCAGCTCATTCAGGGGGTGGACGGTCACCTGGGTCTCCCCGGCGTAGTAGTCGGCCAGGCAGGCGGCCACCGCCTCGGGGGTCACGCCGGGCAGCTTGTCCAGCCGCAGGGGCACCACCGCCTGCATGCCGCTGTAGAAGTCGTCCACGATGGGGCAGAACAGCGGGGCAGAGGTCAGGCCGCACAGGGCGGTCATCTCGGGCAGGTGCTTGTGCTTCAGGGTCAGGCCATAGCTGCGGGGGGCACTGTAGCCGGCGGGGCGGCCCTCGTCCTCATAGGCGGCGATCATGCTCTTGCCGCCGCCGGAGTAGCCGGTCAGGCTGTGGCAGGTGAAGGGATAGTCGGCGGAGACGAGGCCCTTCTGCACCAGCGGAGCCACGGTGCTGATGAAGCCGGAGGCGTGGCAGCCGGGCACCGCCACCCGGTTGGAGGCGACGATCTTCTCCCGCTGGCCCTCCAGCTCGGGGAAGCCGTACACCCACGCGGGGTCGGTGCGGTGGGCGGTGGAGGTGTCCAGGATCTTCACATCCTCGCGGACCAGCGGCATCACCTCGCGGGAGGCCGCATCGGGCAGGCACAGAAAGGCCAGATCGGCGGAGTTGATGACCTTCGCCCGCTCGTTCACGTCCTTGCGGCCCTCGGCAGAAATGGTCAGCAGCTCGATCTCCGGGCGGCCGGACAGCCGCTCCACGATGCGCAGGCCGGTGGTGCCGGCGCCGCCGTCGATGAATACCTTGAATTTAGCCATGGTGTTTCTCCTTCCACTGGGCCAGCTGTGCGGCGGCCTGCTCCACCTGACGGTGAACGCTGGCGGCGCAGGGGCCGCCCTCGCTGATGCGGCCCTCGGTGCAGTTGACCAGGTCGATGGCGTCAAAGATGCCCTCGTCGAACACGGGGCTGAACTCCCGGAACTGCTCCAGGGTCAGCGCCTCCAGAACGGTGTTGTGACCGATGCACCAGGCCACCAGGCTGCCGGTGAGCTTGTAGGCATCCCGGAAGGGCATTCCCTTCTTGGTCAGGTAGTCGGCACAGTCGGTGGCGTTGATGAAGCCCTTGGCCGCGGCGGCGCGCATATTCTCGGGCAGGGCGCGCATGGTGGCCAGCATGGGGGTCACGGTGCGCAGGCACAGTGCCAGCGTATCCACCGCGTCAAAGATGGCCTCCTTGTCCTCCTGCATGTCCTTGTTGTAGGCGAGAGGCAGGCCCTTCATCATGACCAGCAGGGTGTTCAGATCGCCGTACACCCGGCCGGTCTTGCCGCGGATCAGCTCGGTCACATCCGGGTTCTTCTTCTGGGGCATGATGGACGAGCCGGTGGTGAAGGCGTCGTCCAGCTCGATGAACTTGAACTCCCAGCTGCTCCACAGGATGATCTCCTCGGAGAGGCGGGACAGGTGCATCATGCAGATGGACATGGCGCTGGCCAGCTCAATGCAGAAATCCCGGTCGGACACGCCGTCCAGACTGTTCTGGCAGGGAGCCGCAAAGCCCAGCGCCTCGGCGGTGCGGCGGCGGTCCAGCGGATAGGTGGTGCCGGCCAGTGCGCCCGAGCCCAGCGGGCACTGGGCATCCATGCGGGCCACCGCATCCTCAAAGCGGTCCAGATCCCGCAGCAGCATCCACACATAGGCCATCAGGTGGTGGCCGAAGGTGATGGGCTGTGCCCGCTGCAGATGAGTGTAGCCGGGCATCACCGCGCCGGCATACTCCTCCGCCTTGGCGGTGAGGGTATCGATCAGATCGGCCAGCTGCTCCTCCAGCCCGTGGGCCATGTCCCGCAGGGTGAGGCGGATGTCCAGCGCCACCTGGTCGTTGCGGCTGCGGCCGGTGTGCAGCCGCTTGCCGGCATCGCCGATGCGGGCGGTGAGGGTCTGCTCCACGAAGGTATGGATGTCCTCGGCCTCCGGGTCGATGGCCAGCACCCCGCTCTCAAGATCCGCGAGGATGCCCTCCAGACCCTTCAGGATGGCCTCGGTGTCCGACTCGGGGATGATGCCCTGAGCGCCCAGCATCGCCGCGTTGGCCATGCTGCCGGTGATGTCCTGCCGGGCCATGCGCTGGTCGAACCGGATGGAGGAGTTGAAGTCGTTGACGCGGGAATCGACCGCCTGGGAGAAGCGGCCCTTCCAAAGCTGTTCAGCCATGAAAAATTCTCCTTCTAGGGTGGATTTTGCGGCGCGCAGCGGGCCAAAACGGCCCCAAAC
>JAFUQL010000300.1 GCA_017472375.1 Oscillospiraceae bacterium
GGCTCCAGGCTGGCCTTGTGGTCGGGGCCGTCCATGGTCTTGTCCAAGGTAAAGTGTTTTTCGATGCAGGCCGCGCCGAAGGCCGCAGCCGCCACGTCGCACTCCCAGCCGTTGGTGTGGTCCGACAGGCCCACCGGCAGGCCAAACTGCTCGCTCAGCTCCAGCATGGCGGACAGGTTGGCGTCCTCGTAGGGGGTGGGGTACTCGGTGTTGCAGTGCAGCAGCACCACCTCGGGGCAGCCGCTCTCCTCCAGAATGGACAGGGCGTCCTCGATCTCGCTCATCACGCTCATGCCGGTGGACAGGATGACCGGCATCTTGGCGCGGCCCACCGCCTCCAGCAGGGGCAGGTTGGTGATCTCGCCGCTGGGCACCTTCATGTAGGGCAGGCCCAGCCCGGCCAGGAACTCCACGCTGGGCAGGTCGAAGGGGGCCGACAGGTACTGGATGCCGATGGAGTCGCAGTACTCCTTCAGCTCCTTGTGGGCTTCAAAGCCGAAGTGCAGCTTGCGCACCATCTCCAGCTGGCTCTCGCCCTCGCCGGTGGTCTGCTTCTGGTAATCGGCCTTCTGGGCGAATTTGCTGATGACCAGCTCGGGCACGGCGGTTTGGTACTTGACCGCGGACGCGCCGCACTCCTTGGCCACGCGGGCCATCTCTTTGGCCATCTCAAGGCTGCCGTTGTGGTTCACACCGGCCTCTGCAATGATGTATACGGGCATATGGTTCACCTCGTTGGGGCGTTTGTTTTGTGTTTATGCGGGCGGTGCCGGGTCAGGTGCCCTCCTCCATGCGGCGGCGCATGGCATCCAGCTCTTCCATCTGGCCCATGTCCATCCAGCTGCTCTCGCTGATGGGGTACACGCCCACACGGCGGCCGGCGGCACGGTACTTCTCCATGATGGTGGGGAAGCCCTGCTTCACGCCGTCCTCCAGGTCCTGCACCACCTCCGGCTCCACCACATAGACGCCGGTGTTGGTGAGGAAGTTCATCTCGGGTTTTTCGCGCATGGCGCCGATCTCGCCGCCCTCGGCCAGCTCCACCACGCCGTAGGGCACGGTGAAGTGCTTGAAGGCACAGACCATGGTGATCACGTTGCCCTGCTTTTTGTGATAGTTGTAGATGTCGCCAAAGTCCGCATCGATCAGGATGTCGCAGTTGGACAGGAAGAAGGTGGAGTCCATCTGCCCCTTCAGCAGGCACAGGCCGCCGCCGGTTCCCAGGGGCACGTCCTCATCCACAAAGCTGACCGAGTAGTCCTTCTCCAGCTCGTTGAAATAGGCCTTGATCATGCCCCGCTTGTAGTTCACGATCAGGCGGAAGTCGTCGCAGCCGAAATCCCGGAAGCGGCCGATGATGTGCTCCAGGATGGGCTTCTCGCCCACCGGGATCAGGGGCTTGGGCAGGATCTTGGTGTAGGGGTACAGCCGGGTGCCCAGCCCGCCCGCCATGATGACCACCGGGATGCCGGCGCGGCGGCGGTTGTCCACATCCACACCCTTGGCGAACACGATGTCCGCCAGGCGACCCTGCTTGTCCAGCAGGGGGATCGCATCGATGGTGTGGGTCTGCATCAGAGCCTTGGCCTCGCCGCGGCGGCCCAGGGGCAGGGTCTTGGGGGAGTAGTTCACCGCGTGGCGCACCGGCTCCTCCAGCGCGCCGCCCCGCAGAATGAACTTGCGCAGGTCGCCGTCGGTCACCACGCCCTTCAGCACCCCGTCCGGGGCCACGAACAGGATGCGCTGGCCGGTCTCATCCAGCTTTTTCATGGTGTCCAGAACGGACATCTCCTCGCTGATGCACAGTTCTTCCAGTTTCAGCATGGGGTCACTTCCTCATACGCATTCTTTGCGTGTTCTTTGTTGCACAGGGTCGCCGGGGCAGCGGTGCATCACAGCTTCAGCAGCACGTCGATGACCCGCTGGGCGTCCTCCACGCTCAGGTTGGTGGAGCAGGGCAGGTTGACGATGCGGGCGCGGTAGTCCAGTGCCTTCTCCAGCCCGTAGGCCTGGCTGCCGGGGTAGTCGGCCTGCTCGTGGATCAGCGCCCACACCGGGCGTACCTGGATCTTCTCCGCCTTCAGCGCATCGATGATGGCGTCGCGGTCGTGGCGGTCATCCTCCAGGTACAGGCTGAAGAACCACTTGTTGGGGCGCACACCGTCCTCCACAAAGTCCAGGATGCGGTAGCCGTTCTTGCCGTCCAGCGCCTTCTTGTACAGATCCCACAGCATGTGCTTGTGGGCGATGAAGCCCTCCAGCTGCTCGATCTGAGCCAGGCCCAGCGCAGCCTGCAGGTTGGTCAGACGGTAGTTGTAGCCCACCTCATCGTGCAGGAACTGCAGCTCATCGGCCTTGGCCTGGGTGGACAGGTGCTTGGCGTGCTCGGCCCAGTCGGGGTGGTTGGACACCA
This sequence comes from Oscillospiraceae bacterium, assembly GCA_017472375.1. Taxonomy (GTDB): domain Bacteria; phylum Bacillota; class Clostridia; order Oscillospirales; family Ruminococcaceae; genus SFJ001. Next base: position 2,414 of record JAFUQL010000300.1, read on the forward strand.
CCATGCCGCCGGCACCGGTGGTCATGATCTTGTTGCCGTTGAAGCTGTACACGCCCACATCGCCCATGGTGCCGGCGAACTTGCCCTTCAGAGGGCCGTCGGTGTAGTAGGTGCCCAGCGCCTCGGTGGAGTCCTCGATCAGCACCAGATGGTACTTCTCGGCGAGGGCCAGCAGCGCGGGCATATCGGCCATGTTGCCGAACACATGCACCACCACCATGGCGCGCACATGGGCGCCGGTGGCCTTGTCGATCAGCTTATCGCCCTGCAGCTCACACTTGGTGGAGCAGAACTCCTCCACGGCGGCAGGGTCCAGGCACAGGCGGTCATCACAGCCGATGAACACCGGCTCGGCCTTCATGTAACGGGTGGTGGGGTTCACCGCGGCGATGAAGGTCAGGGTGGGCACGATCACCTCGTCGCCCTGCTGGATGCCGGCCATCATGGCGGCCAGATGCAGGCCGGAGGAGCCGCTGTTGCAGGCCACTGCGCGGGGCATGCCCACATAGTCGGCAATGGCCTGTTCGAACTCGCCCACCTTGCTGCCGCCGGTGGAGACCCACTCGCTGACGACCGCTTCGTTCACGTATTTTGCTTCATTGCCCGAAAAATTGGGGACGGACAGAGGAATAAAATTCGCCATAAACGTGACCTTCTTTCTGTGTTGCCAGTTTTTTGTTTCTCTTTTATTGTACCGCATTTTGGCGGTGTGTGGGGGACTTTTGTGCAACTTTCAGCCCGCCGGGCGGGATTTTGTCGTTTTGCCGCGGAGCTGTTTTTCAGCGGCGGACGTTCCGTGCAGTTTGCCCGCAAAGTGCGGCCATCCGCTTACAGAATCCCCGTTTGCATCACTATACAAAACGTATGCTCACTGCTTGTTTTTACGCATTGTTTTCGTTTTCAGCCATGCCTGCCGTGCCAGCGACACCGCTGCCGCCAGCATACCGGGGTACAGGATCAGGCAGAACACCTCGTACCAACTGGGCACAAAGTAGCTCAGCGCACCGGCGGGCTCGTTCATGGTGATGGCCTCAAAGCCGATGACCACCGGCTTGCCCGGGTCGGGGCTGCAGGGATCCAGCCGCAGGGCGGTGATGGCGCCGTAGGGCAGCGTATAACGGCTGCTGCCGTCGGGCTGCTTTTCGGGGAACACCCGCTTGTCCTGGCTGAAGTCCTCCCCTTCCCGGGTGGTATAGTACAGGCAGGTCTCCCGGGGCTCGGTGGAATAGTCGGCATCCACCAGCAGGGTGCGCACCGCCCGGCCCTCCTCATTGTACCAGATCATCTGGGGGTCGCCGTCCAGCGTCAGCCAGGTGCCGTCCTCCTGCTGCTGCAGACCGGCCAGGGTGAACTGCTCCGGCTGCATCTGCATGGGGTCCAGCCCGCCGCCTGCGCGGGTCAGGCTGTCCGCCGTGAACTGATACAGGCACACCGCCAGCCAGCCCAGAATGCACACCGCATAGCACAGCTTGGGGATGGGGGCCTTCATGCGGCCCAGTGCTTCCAACCGCTTTTTCATTGGGGCACCTCCATTTCCACAGGGCTGTACACGCCCTCGCCGTCCACCTGATACACCAGCGTCTCGCCGGCCTCGGCGGCGGCCAGCCCGTCGGTGAACAGCCCGGCGTAGCTCTGGGTGAACAGCTCGTCCACCCGGTCGAGGTACAGGTACTCACAGCCGGTCTCCTCCACCAGCGCGGCAAATTCCTCCGCGGTGTAGGGGTGGTAGTAGTAGCCCTCCACGCTCTCCGCCGAGGGCCTCAGCTCCTCCACACCGAAGGTACCGCCGCCGTCGCCGGAGTAGTCCACGATCTGTGGGTAGAAGTCGTAGCAGGCGGTGAACCAGTGCAGGCCGTTGTCGCCCTGATACACATAGAACAGCCGCTCGTCCCCGGTGACCGCGGACACCGCCGCGGCGCGGGTCTGCTGGATCTTCCGGTCGGCAAATTCCGCATCCGAGAAACCCAGCACGCTGAGCTGGGGCAGCACCATCTGGTTCACCCGCAGCAGCATCAGAGCCGCAAGGCAAAGCACCCCTGCGTGGCCCAGCAGATCCAGCCGGGGCTTTTTCTGCATGGCAAGGCTCACCAGCGCCAGCGCCACCAGGAACCAGCCGATGTAGTAGGTGTAGACATAGCGGTTGTAATCCTCCAGCCGCTCGGCCTGGAAGGGCTTGAAGATGAAGCCGTAGCTCAGCGCCAGCATCAGGTTGTAGCCGCCAAAGCACAGGGTACTGAAAAAGGCGGTGAGGGCGATGCGCACCCGCAGGGCCCGCTGCCCGGCCACCAGCCATGCGGCGAAGAACAGCGCCAGAATGAAGGCGGTGACCACCACGCCCTGACCCAGCATGGACAGGGTTCCGTCGCTGGTCATGTACTGGTGCCACATGTCCCCCATGGCGGTGTAGAACTGGTCGCGGCGGGCCTCATAGTAGTCCCCCACCGGCTGCCCCAGCAGCATCAGAATGCCGTTGATGGCCACGGTGATCACGTCCGGGCTGGTCTCGCCCATGCCGCCCTGCTCGGCGTTCTGCAGCGCCAGAGCCAGCGTGTAGCTGCCCCAGCCCCGGTAGGCCAGCAGGGGCGCAGCAAAGCAGGCTGCGGTGAAGCCCAGCCGTTTGGGCAGGCCCCGTACCCACGCTTTCACCCCGGTGAGCTGGTCGTCGGAGGGCACCAGCAGCCAGTCGGCGGCCACCAGGCCCGCACCGGCCAGCGCCAGCACAAAGGTGTTGCTCTTGATGAGGGCGGAGAAGGCCAGCACCGGCAGGATAGTCCACTTGGGGCCGTCCGACTCGCGCAGCGCCAGCCACAGCGCCACGGTGCCGCCCAGCACAAGGCCGGAGGGGATGTCGCCGTAGGCGGTCAGGTAGACGGTGCTCAGAAAGATGGTGTGGTTGTAGGTGGTGAAGAACCAGGGCACACACCAGCAGATGGCCGCCAGCGGCACCGCGAGGCGATACTGCTTCCAGCCGCACAGACCCAGAATGGCCGCGAAGCAGGCAAAGGCCAGCAGATCGTAGGCCAGATAGACCTTCCAGTCGGCGTACTGCCCCAGCGCCTGCACAAAGTAACCCAGCGTGATGAGGCAGGGCGACTGGGTGGCCTGCCACGGCCACGAGACGGGCGCCACGGTGTACAGGCCGTCGGTCTCGTGGGTGAGCTTGGCGGCGGTGCCCCAGAAGCTCATCTCATCAAAGTCGGTGAACATGGGCTGGCGCACCCCGAAGTAGACCGCAAAGGCCAGCGCCATGGCCCAGAACAGCACCGCCCCGGGGGTGATGAGGCTGCGCCAGCCGCTGCGGTATTTCCACAAGGCAAAGATGCCCAGCGCAAAGCCCGCGCCATACACCGCGAACACCGCCGGCCGCAGCAGGCCGGCCACGCCTGCGCCCGCCAGCACCAGGCTGACCGTGCACAGACTGACCAGCGGAGACAGGGCGCTGTGCACCCGGCACACAAGGCCAAAAAACACGCAAAGGCCCATCAGGCACAGCAGTGCCAGGGCCACGTCAAAATATGCGAACTGCCACAACATAGGCAGAGTCCCTCCCTTTTGAGGTATTGTTTGCGGCGCTGCCCGCCCCGCTCAGTGGGCAGGCGTTTTCCGCAGGCCGCGCAGCAGCTCCCACGCAGCGCTGATCAGCAGCGGGCCGCCAGCCAGCCACAGCAGCTCCCGCCCGGTGGGCTGGAACGCCTTGTACCAGGGGCGGGCCGCGTTCAGCTCCACCCCTTCAAAGACGGCCGCCACGCCGCCGATGCTGTCCGGGTCGATGCGCAGGCCGGTGACCCGCTTGCCCCGCAGGTCGAACACATAGCCGCCCTGCCCGTCCGGCACGCCGAACACCACGTTTTTGGTGTCGAACTCGGTCTTGCCCGGCACCCGATAGTACAGCTCGGCACCGGTGGCCGGGCGAAGCTGCCGGATGTGCAGCACCACGCGGCCCACCCATGCCTCGCCCTCCCACACAAGGTGGGGGTCGGTGTCGGTGGAGACGATGCGGACCTCCCCCTCGGGGATGCTCTCATCGTAGGAGTGATCCCGCACCACCACGCTCTCACAGGTCAGATCCTCTATCGCGAGGGTGCGGCCGGGGGCCAGCCCCCTGAAGGTGTAATACGCCCCCTGTGCCAGCCCGATCAGGCAGGCCAGCAGATACAGCGTGGCCATGGCCAGATACAAAAGGCCGGTGCGCGCCACCGGGCGGTCGGTCAGTTTACGGAGCATAGCGCACCTCCCCTGCGGGCTCAAGCCGCACATATTCGCCGCCGTCGTCCACGATGCGGTACAGATAGGCCGCGTCGATGCACTCCAGCGGGGCCTGCTCGGTGAACAAGTCCGCCAGACCATAGCGGATGTACTTGTCGCTCTGGTCCAGCAGGATGTAGTCGTACTGCTTCTCCCGCAGGAACAGGGTCAGATCCTCCTCATCGCACAGGGCCTGGTCCGGATATTCGCTCTGATAGGCATACAGCTCCAGCTCACGGGGGTCACTGTCGGGGTAGACCAGATTCATAAAGGTGGACACCCAGTGGTTGTCCCCTTCCTTGTAGCCGTCGCCGCCCCAGCCGTAGCCCATGACCGCGTTCAGTTCGTAGCAGTAGTAGTACCAGCGGGTGGCGTCGTCGCCCTGGCTGATGAGCAGCACCGTGTCGTCCCAGCTCAGGTCGTCCGCCAGAAGCTGTGCCCGGGCGGCCACGTCCTGACGGATGGCATAGTTGCTCTGGTTGACGTTCCAGAAGCCCTGTGCGGGCAGGCCCCACAGGGCCACCACCGCCGCCAGAGCCAGCACGCCCAGCCCCGAGGCCGCCTGCGCCGCCTTCCACCGGCGTCCATTCTCACCGCACAGCCCCAGCACACACAGGGCGGCCAGCAGCCAGCCCATCAAGTAGGGGGCGATGTAGCGGTCGTAGTCCTTGAGCAGGGCAGCTTCCTTGGCGGAGAAGCTGTACACATACAGCAGCAGATGGAACAGCCAGAACACCGCGAAGGCGCCCAGCCCTCCCGCCGCAAGGCAGGCCGCCCGGCGGCGCTCCGCACCTGGCCATGCAAGGCCAAAGGCCAGCGCCAGCACCCCCAGGCACAGCACCGCCGCCGTGAGGGTGCCGCCCACAAGGCACAGGGGGGTGCCGGTGAGGGCCGCGAACATGGCCGCCTTCACCTGCGCGAACTTTTCGGCATGGGTCTCGCCGCCCCGGCCCAGGAACTGCAGCACGCCGTCGGTGAGCATATAGCCGTAGCCCACCTGGCTGCCCTCGGCGCCCACGCCGGCGCCCTTGTCGATGCCGGAAGCCGCCAGCACATAGCGGCTCCAGGCCGCAAAGCCCGCCAGCACCGGCACTGCCAGCCCGATGCCCGACGCCGACGCGCAGCCGAAGCTGCGCAGGCCGGGCTTCTCCACCGCCAGGAACCGATCCAGCGCGATGAGGGCCGCCGCGAGGAGGGCGTAGGCAAAGCCCATGTCCTTCACGAAGGTCAGGCACACCAGCGCAAGGCCCACACACACCAGCCCCGCCCGGGCACCTTTGGTGCGGAAATACAGGCACAGCGCGCCGCCGAACACAAGGCCCAGGTAGATGTCGCCCATGGCGTTCAGGTACACGGTGGCTGCCTGGCTGTCGCCAGGGGCCAGGAAGAAGTAGGGCAGCAGCCCCGCGCCCAGCATCCCGATGACGGCCAGATGCCACCGCTTGGCCGGGAAGGCCGCGAAGGCCGCAAAGGCTGCCAGCGCCAGAATGTCGTAGGCGGCAAGGCACTTCCACTCGGAGAAGCCCTCGCCGAAGAACTGGAACAGGTAGGTCAGCACCATCATGGCGGGGGGATAGCTGCGGGCGGTCAGGTTGCCCGGCGCACCCGGGTGCAGCATGTGGTTGTCCTTGGTCATGCGGCAGGCGGTGCCCCAGAAGCTGAACTCATCCCACCGCAGGAACATGGGCTTCTGCGCCATCAGCAGCAGCCAGATGCCCGCCCCGCACAGCAAAAACAGCCCCAGGGCCGGCGCGTCCAGAAAGGCGCGGGCCATGCGGCGGGAATTCATATCAAACCGGCTCTGCCCCGCATCGGGCAGGGCCCCGGGGTCGCGGGCGGCCAGCAGCTCAAACAGCACATAGGCCGTGCCCGCAGCCAGCAGAGCCCAGCCGCCCGGGCGCAGCACACCCAGCATGCCGCACACCGTCAGCCAGGCCGCTGACCCCGCCAGCACAGGCAGGGGCAGCAGGCCCGCGTTCAGGCGGGTGCGGGCGGCCAGCGCAGTGCAGACCAGCCCCACAAGGGTCAGGATCAGCAGACCCTCCAGATCCGAAACGGCCATACACGGGCCTCCTCTCTCGGTGAGATGTTACGCGGGCAGCAGGTACACCGGGCCCACAAAGTAGTGCTGCGCCAGCAGCACCGCGCCGATCACCGCCACGGCGGCACACACCGCCAGCGCCAGCTTCACGGGCTTTTTCTCGTCGCCCTTCAGCCGGGGCTCCAGCACATGGCTGAGCAGCGCCGCCAGCAGCACCAGCAGCATCAGGAAGCTGGGCAGGAAGTACCGCGCCTGCAGGCCGATGATGCGCACCATGCCCACCGGCGTCCAGGTGATGTACAGCGCGGTCATGGCGCCGGCGATGTACACCACCGACAGCGCCCCCAGCCCGAAGGCCGGCAGCGCCCGCAGGCTGCTGCGCTCGTGGACGGACAGCGCCGCCGCGAACACCAGCACCGCCGGGCAGACCAGGTTCAAGAACTCGATGGGCATATCCAGCGCGCCGAACACGCCCAGCTGCCCGATGAAAAAGCTGTTCTCATACAGGGTGCCCAGCATCACCGCGATGTAACGCAGCGGGTTGGACAGCACAAACAGAAGCTGCGGGATCTGATCCGCGCCCTCGGACACGCGGCCGAAGTCGGGGTAATTGTACCGGAAGGCCACCCCGTACCACTCGAAGAAGCGGGTGACCAGCACCGCCGCCGCGATGGCGGCCAGCGCCACCTGCCACTTCTTCCAGCGGGTCTTCCACGCCGAGCGGGGCAGGATCAGGGGCAGCGCCAGCCACAGCAGGTTGATGTAGGGCTTGGCCACGTTCATCAGGGTGAAGGCCGCGAGGAACAGCCCCACGTCCCGGTCGGTGATCTCGTCCTTGCAGTAGAAGCTGGCCACCAGATAGTAGCAGCCCAGCAGCATGGCATCGTAGCTGCAGCTTGCCGCCATGAACAGGCTCAGGGGCAGCAGCATGAAAGCCAGGAACACCGGCTTGTAGCGGCGGCAGTTCTTCAGCGCCAGCCAGCACCAGAAGGTGTACCCCGCCAGATTGGCCAGCCGGGCCGCGTACAGGCAGGCCAGCGCACCGCCGCCGAACAGCCGGGCCAGCACCATGGCCGCCGCCTGTGGCAGCATGGGCAGGATCATGAAGAAGATGGGCTCGCCCAGCGGCTCCGCTTCGGCGGTGTCGTCAAAATAGGCGGCGAAGCCGTCGGCCACGCTCTGCACCTCGCCCGTCTCGCCCCACTGCTTCAGGCCGTGCCCCGCACTGGAGTAGACCTTGGGGTTGCCGTCGTCGTCGGTGCCCATGGTCTGGCTGGTGTGGGCGCTGACCCACGCGCCGGGGAAGGACTGCACCAGCCGGGCCACGTCCTCGGGGTACTGCCGGTCGACGTCAAAGTCGAAGTGCCCCTGGCTGATGCTGTAGCTGCGCAGGTAGTGGTTCACCTCGTCGGGGGTCTGCATGGGCGGGTTGGCAAAGCAGAACAGCGCGCCGCACAGCAGGATGGCCAGCGCGCACTTCAGGTCGAAGTCCCGCACCCGTGCCAGCGCCAGCGCCCCGGCCCACACGCCCGCGAACAGGGCGCACAGAGCCAGGGTGAGGGTCACCGGGCTGAGCCGGTCGAAGTAATAGAACACACGCCAATAGTAGCCCAGGCCCACGCCGCAGCACAGCGCCGCCGCAAGGCCCAGGCCCCAGCCCATGGCGGGGGTGAATTTGAATTTTGCAAGCTTTTCGGTCATGTTTGCCCTCAGAATAAACACAAGAAGCCGCCCGGCATCGGCCATGGTGCGGCCGGGCCGGACAGCCTTGCGTCAATGTGATCCTCAGATGTTGTACTGGTCGGGCTTGTAGCGGTCCAGGTTCTGGCGCAGGAACTCGATGGTGGCGGCCAGGCCCTGCTCGAAGGTGTAGGCGGGCGCCCAGCCGGTCATGGTGCGCAGCTTGGTGGAATCGCCCAGCAGACGGTTGACCTCGCTCTTTTCGGGGCGCAGGCGCACCTCGTCACAGACGATGCGGGCCTCGGGGTTGATCTGGGCGATCAGCTCGGCGGCCAGATCGCCGATGGAATGCTCCTCGCCGGTGGCGATGTTGATCTCCTGACCGATGGCCGCGTCGCAGCCCGCGATGGCCATGAAGCCGGCGGCAGTGTCCTTGACGTAGTTGAAGTCGCGGGTGGGGGTCAGGCTGCCCAGCTTGATCTCGGTCTTGCCGCTGAGCAGCTGGGTGATGATGGTGGGGATGACGGCGCGGGCGCTCTGGCGGGGGCCGTAGGTGTTGAAGGGGCGCACGATGGTCACAGGCAGGTCAAAGCTGCGGTAAAAGCTCTCGGCCAGCCGGTCGGCGCCGATCTTGGTGGCGGAATAAGGGCTCTGGCCCTGGTAGGGATGCTTCTCATCGATGGGCACATACAGGGCGGTGCCGTACACCTCGCTGGTGGAGGTGACCAGCAGACGCTGGGTACCCACCTGACGGGCGGCGTTCAGCACGTTCAGGGTGCCCTTGATGTTGGTGTCCACATAGCTGTCGGGGCTGTGGTAGCTGAAGGGGATGGCGATGAGGGCCGCCAGATGGTAGACGATGTCCTGACCCTCCATGGCGTGGCGCACGCCGTTGGGGTCGCGGATGTCGCCGGTGAACACCTCAATCTCGCCGCGGATCTCGGGGGGCAGGGTGTCGATCCAGCCCAGCGTGCCGAAGGAGTTGTAGTAGCAGAAGGCCTTGACCTTCTCGCCCTTGCGGACCAGTTCTTCGGTGAGGTGGCTGCCGATGAAGCCGTCGGCGCCGGTGACCAGTACGGTATTCGCCATGATGTTATCTCCTTATCTGTCGCCGTGTGCGGCCGGGGCGGCCGCCGGTGCAGTGTTTGCGTTACTAAATTGTCATCAGTATAATATAAATGCGGTCAGATTTCAACCGAAACGCCCTTTTCGGTGCCCAAACGTCACGGATTCTTTACATTCTGCCGTATTCTTATTATAATAAGATGTTAAGTTGTCTGCATTTTGCGGCCCAAACGCCCGTTTTCGCCGCCTCACACATAAACAAGAGGAGGATCTCATCTTGAGCTTCCAGAACCTTTCCTATTTTGCCTTTCTGCCCGCCGTGGCCCTTCTCTATCTGAAGGCCCCCAAAAAGGCTCAGAGCCCCATCCTGCCGGCGGCCAGCCTGGTGTTCTACTGGCTGAACCGCCCCACCGGGGACGGCTTTGCCGGCCTGTGGCAGGCACTGCCCATGGCGGTGCTGCTGGCGTCCTGCCTTGGGGTGTGGGCGCTGGGCCGCGCCATTGAAAAAGCCGAAGCTCCCCGCCGGGGCCGCCTTGTGGCGGCAGGCGTGGTGAGCATCCTTGCGGTGCTGGCGGTGTTCAAGTATTTCAATCTGGCTCTGGCCGCAGGTCTTGCGCCCTCGTTCCTGCACCGGCTGCCCTTCCCGCTGGGCATCAGCTTCTACAGCTTTGCCGCCATCTGCTATCTGGTGGATGTGGGCCGGGGCGACCTCAAGGCCGAGCACAGCCTCGTCGATCTGGCCGCCTTTCTCACCTTCTTCGGCACCATCACCGCCGGCCCCATCTGCCGGGCGGGCAAGCTGCTGCCCCAGCTCAAGGCTGAGCACCGCTTCGACGCCGAACGCACGGTCAGCGCCTTGCAGCTCTTTGCGCTGGGCCTGTTCAAAAAGGTGGCGGTGGCCGACCTGCTGATGCTGTACGTGGGGCAGGTGTTCGGGGACATCCCCGGCCACGGCGGCCCCAGCCTGCTGCTGGCTACCCTCGCCTACACCTTCTATCTCTACTTCGACTTCGTGGGCTATTCCGAGATGGCCCGCGCCGGCGCCATGGTGCTGGGTCTGGAGATCCCCGAAAACTTCAAGACCCCCTTCTTCGCCACCAACTTCTCCGGCTTCTGGACCCGCTGGCACATCAGCCTGTCCTCCTGGCTGCAGGACTACATCTTCACC
>JAFUQL010000301.1 GCA_017472375.1 Oscillospiraceae bacterium
CGCTGCCTCGCAACAGCGGCGCTTTTTGCCTACTTTTTGGCGACAAAAAGTAGGGCCAGCCGCAGGCATCTGCGTTTCACCGCTTCCTCTTTTTACCCTCTTACGGGGAAACGGCAAACCTTAAATCCGCAAACAAAACAAACCGCAACCCCTCAACCGCCCCGCCCCGCTTTTAATACAATTATATAATAAAAAGCCACCGCGCCGTGGAAGGGGGGACCACGGCGCGGCGGCTTTGCTTTTATGTTTGTGAGAAATAAAGAAAATCCGGAGAACACCGGCACCTCGGCGGGTACCGGCCCGGGCGAACCCCATATCCGCACCGGGCCGTACCTTGTGTGTGCCGGTGCTTATACTATATCACAGCCGAACCACATTGTAAAACTGTTGTTTTTGATGTATAATACAGCAAAATACTTGTGATTTGGAGGGCATGCCCTATGAATTTCCTCACCATGGAATACTTTGTGGAGGTGGCGCGGCACCGCAGCTTCACCCACGCGGCCGAGCGGCTGCACATCACCCAGCAGACCCTCAGCGCGCACATCGCGGCGGTGGAGCGGGAGCTGGGCTGCCGGCTGCTGGTGCGCACCACGCCGCTGCAGCTCACCTACGCGGGGCAGGTCTTTCTGCGCTACGCCGAAGATTTCCAGCAAAAGCGCCAGCGGCTGCTGCGCGAGCTGGGCGACATCTCGGAGAACCGCGCCGGCCTTTTGCGGGTGGGCGTGACCCACACCCGGGGCCGCGCGGTGATGCCGCGGCTGATCCAGGAGTACCACCGCCGCCGCCCGCAGATCACGGTGCAGCTCATCGAAGCGCCCAACGACGCCCTGCAGCAGGCGCTGATGCAGGGCCAGGTGGACATCGCCATCGCCAACCTGGCCGACGGTCTGCCCGGGGTGGCCCAGGAGGACTTCTACCAGGAGGAGGTGCTCCTGCTGGCGCCGCGGGCGCTGCTGGAGGAGCTGTACGGCCCGAACTACGGCGAACTTCTGCCGCTTTTGCAGCAGGAGAAGGGTCTGGCGCAGCTTGCGGGGTGTCCGTTTCTTTTGAACAGCCAGCAGGACATCTCGGGCCGCATCGGGCGGATGCTGATGGACCGAGCGGGGCTGATCCCGCAGGTGGCGGCGCGTGCGGAGAACATCGAGACGGTGCTGGATCTGTGCGCCCGCGGGGTGGGGGCGTGCTTCTGCCCGGCGAACCTGGTGGACGTGGCGCTGTCGGCCGAGCAGGCGGCGGCGCTGGTGCGGGTGCCGCTGGGGCCGGACGCGCGCTGCAACATCCGGTTCGGGTATCTGCGGCAGACCCCGGTGTGGAGCGCGATCCCGGAGTTCATCGCGCTGGCGAAGGCGGGCGCCGCCCCCGCCGGCACGCGCCTTCTGCGGCCGCAGTAACTGCGGCCGAAGGGCGCTGCCGCGGCAGCGTCCCCCCACACAAGTGGGAGCAGCCTTTGTCATGGCGGTTTCGCTTGCCGTTTTCCCGGCAGAGGGTAAACAGAGGAAGTAGTAAAACGCAAATGCCTGCGGCTGGCCCTACTTTTTGTCGCCAAAAAGTAGGCAAAAAGCGCCGCTGTTGCGAGGCAGCGGACCCCTCGCCTAGTCGCGCCGCTAAAATTTTCAAAACGGGAAGCCCCCGCTTCGCGGCGGACCAATTTGAAAATTTTTTAACGCGGCGGGATCTGAATGTCCGCACCCGCGTGCGGACGATCGGCCCCCTCCGGCGCTTCGCGCCACCTCCCCCTAGCGCGGGGGAGGCTTGCGGCGGCACAAGCCTCCCTCTCGGGGCTAAAAGCCTTCCCCTCTCCCCCGGTTGACAAAATTTTCAAGCTCCCGTATACTATTGGGCGTCTGTTTTTTGGCAGACGTCTTTTTTTGTACAACGGCGGCGGAGCCGGGCGGCCGTGCCCGGCGCATCTGCCGACCAACCAAGAGGAGCGAAGGAAACATGAAAAACCTGTTTGCAAAGTGGACCGGCATCAGCCTGGTCCTGCGCATCGTGGTGGGCCTGGTCATCGGCGCCATTCTGGGCGTGGCGGTGCCGGGCGCCACCGGCATCTCCATTCTGGGCAGCGTGTTCGTGGGCGCGCTGAAGGCCGTGGCCCCGGTGCTGGTGTTCGTGCTGGTGCTCAGCGCGCTGGCCAACGCCAGCGGCAGCATCGGCAGCCGGTTCAGCCTGGTCATCGGCCTGTACATGCTCACCACCCTGCTGGCCAGCCTGGTGGCGGTCATCGGCAGCAAGCTGTTCCCGGTCGAGCTGGTGTTCACCGGGGTGGACGCCGCCACCAACACCGCCCCCGGCGGCATCGCCGAGGTGCTGGGCAACCTGCTCACCAACATGGTGGAGAACCCGGTCAGTGCGCTGGCCAACGCCAACTACATCGGCATCCTGTTCTGGGCGGTGATCCTGGGCATCGGCGTGCGCGGGCTGTGCAGCGAGGCCACCAAGGCGATGCTGCAGGAGATCTCGGACGTGGTCAGCCAGGCGGTGCGCTGGGTGATCGAGCTGGCCCCCCTGGGCATTCTGGGCCTGGTGTTCACCACCGTGTCCACCAACGGCCTGGAGATCTTCACCAGCTACGGCAAGCTGCTGGCGCTGCTGGTGGGCTGCATGCTGTTCATGGCGCTGGTGGTCAGCCCCACGGTGGTGTTCCTGCTGCTGCGGCGCAACCCCTACCCGCTGATCTTCCGCTGCCTGCGTGAGAGCGGCATCACCGCCTTCTTCACCCGCAGCAGCGCGGCCAAGATCCCGGTGAACATGGCCCTGTGCGAGAAGCTGGGCCTGGACAAGGACCTGTACTCGGTGTCCATCCCTCTGGGCGCGACCATCAACATGGACGGCGCGGCCATCACCATCGCGGTGATGAGCCTGGCGGCGGCGAACACCCTGAACATCCCGGTGGACCTGCCCACCGCGCTGATCCTGTGCGTGCTGGCCACCCTGAGCGCCTGCGGCGCATCGGGCGTTGCGGGCGGCAGTCTGCTGCTGATCCCGATGGCGTGCAGTCTGTTCGGCATCGGCAACGACATCGCCATGCAGGTGGTGGGCATTGGCTTCATCATCGGCGTGGTGCAGGACTCTGTTGAGACTGCGCTGAACTCCTCGGGCGACGTGGTGTTTGCGGCCACCGCCGAGTTCTACGACCGCCGCAAGCGCGGCGAGAGCTTCGACTTCTGAGCCCCGCTCCAACCAAAAACCGCACAGCAAACCGACCGTCCGGCACCCGCCGGGCGGTTTTTTTGTGGGGTCCGGGGGCATGGCCGCAGGGCGGGAAGAAGTGCTGCGCAAGTGCTGCGGCGGGGTCGGCTTTGTTTTCTCCGGGGCGCTTGCCGGGGGAACAGCAAGCGAGACCGCTGCGATTTCGGCTTCCCCCACCGGGGGAAGCTGGCACGGCGCAGCCGTGACTGATGAGGGACGGGATGCAGAGCCTAAAGTAAAGATCACAGTCCCTTCCCTCATC
>JAFUQL010000302.1 GCA_017472375.1 Oscillospiraceae bacterium
CAGAGGCTCCTTGGCGCCGGGCAGACGCAGGAAACCCGCGCACTGCTGGAACGCCTTGGGGCCCAGACCCTTCACTTTCTTGAGCTGGGCTCGGCTGGCAAAGGGGCCTTCCTCCTCGCGGCGCGCCACGATGTTCTTGGCCACCGACGCGCTCACGCCGGCCACGCGCTGCAGCAGCGGGGCACTGGCGGTGTTCAGGTCCACGCCCACCTCGTTGACGCAGCCCTCTACCACGCCGTCCAGCGCCTCGTTCAGGCGCTTCTGAGGCATGTCGTGCTGGTACTGGCCCACGCCCACGGCCTTGGGGTCGATCTTCACCAGCTCGGCCAGAGGATCCTGCAGGCGGCGGGCGATGCTCACCGCGCTGCGCAGGTTCACGTCGAACTGGGGGAACTCTGCCGCGGCCAGCGGGCTGGCGGAATAGACGCTGGCGCCCGCCTCGCTGACCACCATGTACTGCACGTCTGCACCCATCTCGGCGATGAGGCTGGCGGCAAACTGCTCGGTCTCGGCGCCGGCGGTGCCGTTGCCGATGGCGATGATCTGCACACCGTACTTGCGGATCAACCCGCTCACCACAGCCTTGGCCTGCTCCACCCGCTTGAACTCGGGCACCGGGTAGACCACGGCAGTGTCCAGCACCTTACCGGTGGGGTCGACCACTGCCAGCTTGCAGCCCATGCGGTAGCCGGGGTCCATGCCCAGGGCCACCTTGCCCCGGATGGGCGGCTGCAGCAGAAGCTGCCGCAGGTTGTCGGCAAACACCGCGATGGCCCCCTCGGCGGCTTTGGCGGTCAGGTCGCTGCGCAGTTCCCGTTCCAGGCTGGGGTGGATGAGCCGCCCGTAGGCGTCCTCAGCGGCCTCAGCCACCTGCGCGGAGGCAGGGCTGCCGCCCTTCTTCACCACCGCGCGGCGGATCAGCTCCAGCGCTGTGTCCTCCTCGGCCTGCACGCTCACCTTCAGGAATTCCTCCCGCTCGCCCCGGTCGATGGCCAGCACCCGGTGCCCCGCCACACGGCGCACCGGCTCCTGAAAGTCGTAGTAACCCTCGTAGACGCTCTCCTTCTCCGGGTCAGCGGCCTTGGTCACCAGCAGGGCGGTGCGCCCGTACAGCTCCCGCAGAGCGGCGCGCAGGGCAGCATCGTCGCTGAACCGCTCGGCCAGAATGTCCCGCGCACCGGCCAGTGCGGCCTCGGCGTCGGGCACTTCGTCGTTCAGGTACTGCGCAGCCTCGGCGGCGGGGTCGGTGCCGGGCTTCTGCTCCAGCAGCAGATCGGCCAGCGGCTCCAGGCCCCGGGCGCGGGCCACGCTGGCGCGGGTCTTGCGCTTGGGGCGGTAGGGTCGGTACAGGTCCTCCAGCTCCGCCAGCGTGACCGCCTTGTCCAGCTTGGCGGCCAGATCCTCGGTGAGGGCCCCCTGCCCATCGATGGCGGTACGCACCTCCTCGCGGCGCTTGTCCAGTCCGCGCAGGTAGTCCAGACGCTCGCCCAGCTTGCGCAGGGCCTGATCGTCCATGCTGTCGGTGGCCTCCTTGCGGTAGCGGGCGATGAAGGGGATGGTATTTCCCTCGTCGATCAGCCCGATGGCCGCAGCCACCGCTTTTTCGTTCAGTTCCAGTTCGTTTGCAATGATCTGTGCGTGATTCATGGGTCTCCTTGCTCTTTGGTCTGTGTTGCAGCCCCGCAGTGGGGTGCTTTTGTCCTCTGTTTGGTCCGAAATTTATCCAAATCGTATAATTATGTCGTATTATACAGATTTAAGGCCGTTTTTGCGTTTTTTGTACTGGGTCACACCCACATAGGCCAGCCACACGGCAAAGCTCACGCCGCCAATGGCCATGCCCTCCCGCAGCCCCACGGTGCGGTAATCCACCCGGATGTCGCACCCGCCCGCCGGCAGGGGCAGGGCCATCAGGCCGCCGTCCACCTTCAGCACCTCCACCGGCTGCCCGTTGACCGTTGCCGTGAAGCCCTCGTCCCAGGGCACCGTGAACAGCACAAGGCTCTCCTGCTGCAGGGTGATGGATGCGGAGAATCCGCTGTTGTCGGCGGTGAAGGTATCGCAGCACTGGATGCGGCGGGCCACCACAGCCTCGCAGTAATCCGCATAGGTGGTGGCGCGGCGCTCCTCGTCGCTGAGAGGCTCCAGCAGATGCCCATACTGTGCGATCTGCTCCTCGTCCAGCACCAGCGCCCGCAGCAGGATCTTCGCCCGGTCGCCCTTGGCCACCTTGTCATAGAGCTCCTCGGTGAGGTACTTGTCCACCACAAAGCCCATGGGCAGGTAGTTCTCGTTTTCCAGAATGGTATAGCTGCCCTGCTCGTCGTAAGTCACCCAGCCCTCGTCCGCCTCGGCGCGGAACTCGGCCAGCTTGTCGGTGGGCACCAGCGTGTACTTCACGCTCAGCAGGCCCCGCAGGGCGTACTCATCCACATCGGGCTTGGAGCTCACGTCCCGCTTCACCCCCACCGAGGGGTAGAACTCCATGATGGAGGGGGACACGGTGGAGTTGAAGAACTGCAGG
>JAFUQL010000303.1 GCA_017472375.1 Oscillospiraceae bacterium
GGGTTCCCTCATAATCCAGGCGGTTGGTATCGCTGGATATTATATTGGGAAATTATTCTCCGCAGTAAAAGCCCCTTTTTATGTGGATTGGCTGAACATCGTTGGAATTGCATTTGTGCCTGTCTCCATACTGGCTGGATGTATTTCACAGCTTGTTTTTAGCCAGGGAGTGATTTCTCCTTATCCTTGCGGAATTGTCCATCTTGTGGTTTTTTCTGTACTCTTTTGTATTGTACTATTTACAAGTTTCGTCTTTGTAAAGAAGCGAAACCAATAAACAACCCCCATTTGCCAGAATCAGCACAAAAATCAACTTGGTGAACAAAAAACGGGGCCGCCCCTGTGTGGGGCGGCCCCGTTCGGTTTTGCACAGGGGCGCTCAGCCGCCAGTACGCTTTTTGGCAAACTCGGTGGCGCGGATGAGTTCATGCTCCAGCCGCTGGGGCAGGCGGGCAGTGACCGCAAGGCGCAGCCAGTCGGGGATGGGATAGACCGCCTCCGCGATGCTGCCCGCGATGGCGGCGATGGTATCGCTGTCGCCGCCGATGGAGATGGCCAGCGCCAGAACTTCCTCGAAGTCCCCGCCCTCCAGAAACGCCATGACCGCCTGCGGCACCGAACCCCGGCAGCTCACGTCAAAGCGGTAGCTGTCCCGGATGCCGTCCAGCGTGAACCCCATGTCGTAGTCCCGGGCGGTGTAGGCACGAACGTCCTCCTTGCTGCCGCCGTTTCGCAGCAGCCAGATGCAGCCCGCCACCTTCTCCGCGCCCAGAATGCCCTCCGGGTGGTCGTGGGTGGGCATGGCGGTCGCCCGGCCCAGCGCCTCGGCCTCCTCCAGGCTGCGGGCCATCCAGCCCGCATAGGAGGCGCGCATGGCGCTGCCGTTGCCCCAGCTGTTGTAGGGGGCGGCGTCGCGGCTGTGCAGCCAGCGGCGGAAGCTGCCGCCGTAGCCTGCATTGGGGTACCAGTTGCCGTAGTCGTGCAGACGGCGGCGGATCGACTCCCGCAGCTCGCCCACGGCGCCGGGGGTGTTCTGCCAGTCCAGCGGCAGCAAAGCCAGGGCCCGGCGCAGGCCCTCCGCTGCCGCGACAGTCATGACCGTGTCGTCGGTGAAGCAGGCGCCCTCGGGCATCAGCTCCTCCCGGGTGGGGATGTGTTTGATGTTGTGGTGTTCATAGGCCGAGCCCGCCACATCGCCGCAGACCGCGCCCAGATAGGGCAGGGCGGGCGCGTCAGTCAGCACCGCGCGTCCCTCGGGGCTGTGGCTGTGCAGCAGCTCCACCGGCCCGGTGCGGCCCATGCGGGCCAGAATGCCCTCGTTTCTCGGTTTCGTCTCCATGCTTCGGCCTCCTTTCCCATGGGGATGCTCTTTTATCGCGGCAGCCGGGCTGTTGTCGGCCCGCCTGCCCTTGTGTTACAATGGGATCGGTCCCATGCCATTTTCCGGGGCACACGCCCCGTTTTCCCGATCATACCACAATATGGAGTACAACGCCATGAAACAGATCGTTCTCGGCATCCTTGCCCATGTGGATGCCGGCAAAACCACCCTCTCGGAAGCCCTGCTCTACCGGGCGGGCAGCACCCGCCGCCTGGGCCGGGTGGACCACGGGGACGCCTTCCTGGACACCGACGCCCAAGAGCGCGCCCGGGGCATCACCATCTTCTCCAAGCAGGCGGTGCTGGACACCCCCGGTGTGCGATTCACCCTGCTGGACACCCCCGGTCACGTGGACTTCTCTGCCGAGATGGAGCGCACCCTGCAGGTGCTGGATGCGGCGGTGCTGGTCATCAGCGGCACCGACGGGGGGCAGGGCCACACCCTGACCCTGTGGAAGCTGCTGGAGCGCTGCCGGGTGCCGGTGTTCCTGTTCGTGAACAAGATGGATCTGCCCGGCCCGGGGCGCGCCGCCCTGCTGGCCGACCTGCGCGCCCGCCTCTCCTCCGGCTGCGTCGACTTCTCCGCCCCTGCGGAGGAGCGCGCCGAGGAGCTGGCCCTGTGCGATGAGAGGCTGATGGAGCAGTTCCTGGCTGAGGGCGCGGTGACCGACGAGGCCGCCGCCGATGCCATCGCCGCCCGCCGGGTGTTCCCCTGCTGGTTCGGCTCCGCCCTGAAGCTGGAGGGGGTGGACGAGCTGCTGGAAGGGCTGCGCGCCCTGACGCCCTGCCCGGATTACGGGGACGAGTTCGCCGCCTCGGTGTTCAAGATCAGCCGGGGCGAGCGGGGTGAACGGCTGACCCACATGAAGATCACCGGAGGACGGCTGCGGGTGAAGGACCTGCTCACCGGCGCACCGGAGCCTTCCGCCGCCGACCAGACCCACTGGCAGGAGAAGGCCGACCAGCTGCGGGTGTACTCCGGCGCAAAGTTCACCGCCGTGGAGGAAGCCCTGCCCGGCGCGGTGTGCGCCGTCACCGGCCTTGCCCACACCTGGCCGGGTCAGGGGCTGGGCGCCCAGCTGAACGCCGGCGGCCCGGTGCTGGAGCCGGTGATGACCTACCAGCTTCTTCTGCCCGAGGGGGCCGACCCCCACACCGTCTACCAGACCCTCCGCCCGCTGGAGGAGGAGGACCCCCAGCTGCACATCGGCTGGGACGAGAGCAGCCGCAGCATCCGCCTGCAGCTCATGGGCCCGGTGCAATTGGAGGTGCTGCAGAACCTGATCGCAGGGCGGTTCGGCCTTGCGGTGGGCTTCGGCCCCGGGCGCATCCTCTACAAGGAGACCATCCGGACCACGGTGGAGGGCGTGGGGCACTATGAGCCTCTGCGCCACTACGCCGAGGTGCATCTCATTTTGGAGCCGGGCGCGCCCGGCAGCGGGCTGACCTTTTCCACCGCCTGCCCCGAGGATCTGCTCGACCGCAACTGGCAGCGTCTGATCCTGACCCATCTGGCCGAAAAGCCCCACCGGGGCGTGCTCATCGGCGCACCGCTCACCGACGTACACATCACGCTGGCCAGCGGCAAGGCGCACCTGAAGCACACCGAGGGCGGCGACTTCCGTCAGGCCACCTACCGGGCGGTGCGGCAGGGCCTGATGCAGGCCGAGAGCGTATTGCTGGAGCCCTGGTATCAGCTTCGGCTGGAACTCCCCGCCGAGGGTCTTGGCCGGGCCATGGCCGACCTGCAGCGCATGGGCGCGGAACTGGACGCCCCGGAGAACGACGGCGTCACCGCGCTGCTGACCGGCGCCGCCCCCGCCGCCGCGCTGGGGGACTACGCCCTTGAGGTGAACGCCTACACCAAGGGGCGGGGCCGCCTGAGCCTGACCCCCGCCGGGTACCGCCCCTGTGCCGACCCCGCGCCCATCCTTGAGGCCGCCGCCTACGACCCGGAGCGGGATGTGGAGAACACCCCCGACTCGGTGTTCTGCGGACATGGGGCAGGCTTCAACGTGAAGTGGGACGAAGTGCCCCTGCATATGCATCTGGAGAGCGCCCTGAAGGCCAGGGCCGAGGCCGCCCCCACCCTGCACCTGCCCCGCCGGCAGGCCGAGCGCTACACCGGCACGCTGGAACAGGACAAGGAGCTGGAGGCCATCTTCGAGCGCACCTACGGCAAGGTGCAGCGGGGCGTCTTTGCGCCCCCGGTACGGGCCAAGGGCGAAGCCCCCGCACCCGATCTGACCCCCACCCGGGAGTTCCTGCTGGTGGACGGGTACAACATCATCTTTGCGTGGGATGAACTGAAGGAGCTGGCCCGCACCAATCTGGACGCCGCGCGGCAGGCGCTGATGGACATCCTGTGCAACTACCGGGGCTTCCACCCCTGTGTGCTCATTCTGGTGTTCGATGCCTACCGGGTAAAGGGCGGCGTGGGGGTGGTGCAGCGGTACCACAACATCCACGTGGTCTACACCAAGGAGGCCGAGACCGCCGATATGTTCATCGAGAAGGCCACCTACACCATCGACAAGCACAACCGGGTGCGGGTGGCCACCTCGGACGGCGCCGAGCAGCTGATCATTCTGGGGCACGGCGCCCTGCGGGTGAGCGCCCGGGCCTTCCACGAGGAGGTGGAGACCGCCAACCGCAAGATCGCCGACATCATCGCAGAGAACAACCTGCGCAGCGCCCGCAATTTCCCGGGAAAGTGAGGAGAACACCATGAACCTGTCTGACATCCGTCTGGTGTGCAGCGACCTGGACGGCACCCTGCTGCCCAACATGAGCAATGGGCTGAGCGACGAGATCTTTCCCATCATCCGGGAGCTGAAGGCGCGTGGGGTGCAGTTCTGCCCCGCCAGCGGGCGGCAGTTCGCCAGCCTGCAGCGGCTGTTCGCCCCGGTGGTCGAGGACTGCCTGTTCATGTGCGACAACGGCGCGGTGCTGTTTGACGCACAGGGAAAACTGCTGGCCAAGACCACCATGCCCCGGGCGCTGGCCATGGAGATCGCCCATGACTTCTGGGAAGGCTGCGACGGACAGGGGGAGGTGACCCTCTCCGGCGAGAACACCCTGTATGTGATGAGCCGCAGACTGGGCGGGCTGGAAGCCCTGAACGCGGTGGGCAGCCGCTGCGTACCCATCACCGCCCCGGAGCAGGTGCCCGAGGAGATCGTGAAGGTGTCCATCTACCTGCCCGGAGGCGCGCTGGCCTGGTCGGAGCGGTTCGTCCCCCGGTGGGCCCACGCCAACGCAACCCTGGCCGGCCCCTGCTGGATCGACACCACCTTTTCCAATAAAGGCACCGGTGTGGAGGCTCTGTGCCGGGTGCTGAACATCCGCCCCGAACAGGTGCTGGCCTTCGGCGACAACTACAACGATCAGCCCATGCTGGATGCGGTGGGCTGGCCCTTCATCATGGAGACCGCCCACCCGCCCCTGCGGGTCCGGTACCCCCGCCGCACCCGCCGCCCCGAGGACACCCTGCGTGCGCTGCTGGACGGGGCGGAGCTGTGAAGCCGCACAACATAAACATAAGAAAGGCCCCGCCTCTTTTGAGGCGGGGCCTTTTTGTATTCGGTTCGGGCTCGGTCACTCAAACACCACGTCGATGGTGTAGTGGCCGGTGCCGCCGATCCGCTGCACCACAATGGTGTTCGGCTCGTCGGCCCACGCAAGGAAGGTCTCCCCGGGGGCGTACTCGGGATCGACCCGCCGGCCGGGCTCGTAGCCGCGGACGTAGACTTCGAGCTCCAGCCCGTCCTCACCGGTGACCGTCACGGTCACGTTGCGGTCGGTGTGGGAGGTGAAGCTGGGGGTCTGGGTATCCTTGGTGGCGATCTCACCAAAGTAGCCATGGTAGCGCATATGGCCGTCGCCCACTTCCTCCCAGCCCACGGTGTCGTAGAGCTCAAGGATCTCGGCGTTTCGCTGCTCCTCGTAGGCTTCTTTCTCCTTGTGCTCGGCCCATATCCCGGGGATCCGGGGCAGCAGGAAGATGGCCAGCGCCAACACCAGCACCAGCAGACAGCCGAGCCCGCCGCCCGCCGCAGCAGCGCCGCCGTACGAGCCGCCGCGAGAACCGCCGGACACCGCGCCGGCCGCACCGCCATACGGACTGCCTGCGGGCTCGGAGCCGCACAGACCCAGCAGCAGACAGGCCGCGCCGGCCATGCGCTGGTCGCCGCCCTCCTGCACATAGGCAACGGGGAAGGAGGAGGGTGCAGTGTCGGTGAAGAA
Organism: Oscillospiraceae bacterium; assembly: GCA_017472375.1. Taxonomy (GTDB): domain Bacteria; phylum Bacillota; class Clostridia; order Oscillospirales; family Ruminococcaceae; genus SFJ001. The sequence goes on from JAFUQL010000303.1 coordinate 5,626, forward strand.
GGACACCTCGTTGTAGACCTCACCGTCGCGGCTCACATAGCCGATGGGGGAGGTGCCGGGGGTAGAGCCGTTGAAGAAGCTGCGCCCCTCATAGACCTGGCCGCTGGAGCGGTCCAGCATGCCCACGCATTCATAGCGGTGGCGGTCACGGTAGACATACTCGCCGTCAAAGCAGCCCACAAAGTGGCTCATGTCCGGCGTATAGCCGTCAAAGAACTGACGGCCCTCGTACACAAAGCCATCGTCGTCGTACATACCGATGCAATGGTTGTGCCAGCGGTCGGAATAGATGTAATACGCCATGAGATCTCCTCCTTGTGGGTAGATTCTCGCGGGGGAGGGGTTAAAATCGGCCTTGCCGTTCGCCCTTTTCGTATTTGCTTTTTCATTATTCACTATAACGCATTGCTTCCCAAAAATCGAGCCCGGTTTTCAGTGAAGATTGAAAAAGTAAAAATCGACGACCTTCTAACAAAGATCGTCGATTTTGGTGACACGAGCGGGAATCAGGAACGCTTTGCCTGCGGCAAACCGTTCGGGCGCTTGCGGCGTTTCGCCGCCGCTGCGCGCTAGATCGGCGGAGCAAGGCTCCCCCGGAGCCTTCCTCTTCGCCGATCACCCACGTCTGGCTTCGATCCCCGGTCGGCACCAACAAAAGCCCACCCTTCGGTGTGCTTCTTTTGTTGGTGACCCGACCGGGACTCGAACCCGGGTTACCGCCGTGAAA
>JAFUQL010000304.1 GCA_017472375.1 Oscillospiraceae bacterium
CCTCCGGGGGGCTCATGGGCCGCCGCTGCCGGTGGCAGATACAGGCGGCCCGTGAGCAGCGCAGCGGTCGAGCGAACGCAAGCGGCCGTAAGGACGCGCCGCGCGAGCCGGGCACCGCAAGCCGGGAGGTTGACTGCCCGATAGGGCAGGACGGATGAGGGAAGTCTGCGGCAGCCTTACTTTAGATTGCCGTCCCGCCCCTCATCAGTCTGCTTCGCAGACAGCTTCCCCCGAAGGGGGAAGCCTTTTTCGCGGCGGTTTTGGTTGTCATGTTTTCCACAGCCTTACACTAAACCAAAGGCCAATACCTCCGCAGTCAAAAGGCTCCCTTGTGTAAAGGCGCCCGAGGGGTGTGCAGTGGCTGAGCTGTCAGCGGAGCTGACTGAGGGGTTGCGCCTCCACAGCAACCTTATAAGGAAACCGCAACCCCCAATTTGTCATAGGGAACACAAAAAGAACCTGGAAGATCAAAAAGCCCCGCCCTGCGGCCAATGGCCGCAGGGCGGGGCTTTTGCTGTTTTTCGCCGGTCGGAGTAAAATGCGGGCGAGCAGACGTCACTTCTCTGCCCGCTGCGCCGCCGCCAGCCCTGCTGTCAGCAGGCGCTCCGCCGTCTGGGTGAGGGTCTCGCCCTTCCGGCGGAAGGGCTCCAGCACGGATGGTTCGATGCTCAGATGAACGCGATTGTCCTCGGACGGGGCAGGCGCCGCGGTGCCATTCATCTGCGCTCGCACGGCCTGCAGGATGTATCCCTGCACACTGCCGCCAGTCGTTTGGTCTGCGGCCACCTGCACAGCAGCGTGTTCCTCCGGATCCATGCGTAGCGTCAGTGTCTTTTTTCTTTCCAAGTATTTTGCAGCGGCTTTGCGCTGTGCATCCGATACTGCCATACACATACCCTCCCTTTTATGAAAATTATACCTCACACCCCCCAACAAGAAAAGGGCCCGCCGTTTCCGGCGGGCCCCCTTCTCTAGGGATGTATTGTGAGAGAGAGATAATTCTCAGATGTCAAGCACCCTGATCACATCAGGAACTTGGCCAGGTGAGTGCCATCCAGCTCCTCACGAGTGGCATCCAGGTACAGCTCCTGATAGCCGGGCACACCGCTGTAGACGATGGGCTCCTCAGGGTTGACCTCGTTGTGGGCCAGGCTGTACTGCTTGATGCCCTCCAGGTGACGGCCGCAGCGCTCCTCGATGGGATGGCCGACCTCCTCCCAAGGCACGTACAGGAAGCCCAGCTCCAGGCTCTTGGTGTAGCACTTATCGCGGCCACCCAGGACCTGCTCGATGGTGGTGGCGCCGCGCAGACGGCCCTGAGAGGCGTTGGCGGTCTCCATCAGAATGGCAGCGCGGATGTCGCTGGCATCGCCCCACTCGCGGTGGGTCAGACCATGGAAGTTGGTGGGAGACTGCTCCAGGCTCATCTCAATGCCGCCCATCAGCAGGTTCATGCAGCCCACGGAAGCGATGTCCATGGAGACCTGGTGAGAAACGGTGGCGTTGATGACGGGGTACTCGGGGCTGGCCTCATGCAGGTCGAAGCCGATGTCGATGTCCTCGTTGCGGATCAGCTCCATCACGCCGTAAGCCATGTTCTCGGTCAGGTTGCCGTCGGGGCGGCCGGGGTAGGCACGGTTGATGTTGCGGGTCTCAGAACCAGACAGCTGCTGGCCGGAGGGGTAGTGGACGTAGACGTCGGGGTCGGGCCACTGGTCGATGGGGTTGGTGGCACGGCTGCCGAAGCGGAAGGTACGCTCGCCGCTCTTGGTGGTCAGGGTGAAGTACTGCAGGTTGCCCTCACCGGGATCGTTGTGGGTAGCGGCAGAGTGGTTGACGTAGGGGATGACATAGACAGTGCCCTGCTCAACCACGGCGTTCTCGATGAACAGGGTGGCAGACATGTAGCCGGAGGGCTCGTTGGGGTGGGTACCACCCAGGATCAGCATGGAGCCGCCCTCTTTCTCGCCCTTCAGGATGTAAACAGGGGTATCACCGTTGGTGTCCTTCAGATTGGGGTTCCAATCGGACAGCATCTTGACCTCAGACACGCTGGGGCCCATCATGGGGTACGGAACCTCGCGCACGGCCAGGAAGTTCATGCTGGTGGTGACGATGATCGCCACAGCCAGAACCAGGCACAGCACGCCGGAAATAAGCTTCTTGTTCTTTTCCATTGTATACGCCTCCCTTATTTAATCATCAGAAGACGCATCACCATGGGGATAACGACCATAGCGCAGGTCAGCTGGAAGGTGATGGTATCCTTGACGGAAAGCTTCTGGTCGGCAGACTTCTCCGGAACGAACAGATTCCAGACGATCAGGATGACAACCAGGGCAACGATACCGCGATAAATCAAAGTAATCATAAACAGAATCTCTCCTTCCTTACAGAATCAGGAACGACAGCTGGTTCGCGAACACGATGAAGAGCAGAGCCCATGCGATGACGATCAGGCAGGGGATCAGGCACTTCTTCAGAACCGCAGAGTACTTCTCGATGCCGACGACCTGGGCAGCAAAGATGCCGCACAGAGCGGTGGGGGGCATCATATCGCCCAGAGAGGCGATCAGGGACAGAGCAGAGGCGACGATGATCTCCTCCTTGTCCAGGAAAGCCAGCAGGAAGGGCACGCCCAGAACGGAAGCAGCACCGAAGGCGGAAACCGCACCGAACAGGGGGATGGAGATGGCAGCAGCCACATACAGAGCCCAGCCAGGCAGGCTGATGCAGGTGGTAACGATCAGACCACGGACACCGGTCAGGGTCATGACCTGGATGAACATACCAACGCCCATCAGGATGCCCATAACGGCCATGGTGCTGTTGACAGACTCCTTGCCGACCTGAGCCAGGTTGACCTTGTAGCCGCAGAAGCCGGCCACAACGGCGCTGATCAGGAAGACCAGGGGCATGCCGATGGAGAAAGCGGGGATCATCTTGGCAGCGACCATCAGGACGACCGCGACGATCAAGGGCAGATAGATGCGGAAGCCGAACTCCTTACGGCCGGCAGTGTTCAGCTTAGCCTGAACTTCCTCGTAGTTCATGTTCTTGACGTACTTGTAACCGAACATCAGAGCGAACGCGAACGCCAGGGGGAAGGTCATCATGGCCAGGGGCAGCTCAAAGCCGCTGTAGGGAATGTCGATGCCGGCGCCGATCATCATGGCGGGCAGGTTGGTGGGAGGAGCGATCATGCCCAGCAGGCCGCCCATCGCCAGGATGGAAGCGGTCTCCAGCATGGGAACGCCCATCATCATCAGAACGGGGGCCATGATGGAACCGGCGGACAGAACGCAAGCGGTGGAAGAACCGGTGATCATGCCGGGGAACATGATGATCAGCATGATCAGGCACAGCATGATAGCGGGACGCTTGTGGAACTTCTCGATGATGACGGAAGCAATGGCATCCAGAGTGCCGCTCTTCTCGATCGCCTTCATGAACACCATGGCGCAGGTGATGACCAGGATGGTGTCAACGTAGGCGAACATACCTTCAACCATGTGGCGCAGGGCATCCAGCAGGGTCAGATCCAGACCACCGATGAAGCCACCGACGATGATGCCGGACACAGAGGACAGCACCATGGACAGACCGACAGGCAGATTCGCAGCGAAGCAGCCGGCCAGGAACACGCCGATCATGACGATGAAGGTAATGAATTCAATGCTCATTTGAATACCTCCATTTAACGTTGTTTTTCGGGTTGGTTTCGTACAAAAATGGCCGCCGGAACGCGCCAGAATGCGAGTTTCGGCGGCCCCAATTCCTTAAAGTTGCGCTAAAAGGGTTTGCGAATCGGGTTCGCCTATTAGGCCACGAAAGCAGCGGGCAGGACGGTGGTAACGTCGCTGATGCTGGCGATCATGTCGCAGGGGATGCTGTTGGCGGTGCAGATGCCGGCCATCAGACCATCCTCGTCACCGGCCTCGACCACGATGGCGTAGTCAGCCTTCTCGAAGGTGGGGGTGATGAAGGAGTCGGACAGGTCGCCGCGGCGGGCAGAACCGCCGGTGTGCATGGCGATGACCTTAACGCCGGCAGCCTTGGCAGCGTCGATCAGCTCCATCATACGGGCCAGCTCAGCCTCGGCATCGATGCCGGCAGCGCCCAGACCCTTGGAAGAGCCGCCCACGACCACGATCAGGGTCTTGGCATCGCCCAGATCCTCGGAGGTAGCCAGGTTCTTGATCTCAACGTCCATCTCCAGCTTGCCCATAACGGTGCCGATCATCTGGTAGTCAGCAGACTGGCCACCGGAGGTCAGCAGGATGGGAGCCTCGAAGATCGCCTCGGTCAGACCGGTCAGCTCGCCAGCGGGAGCAGCCTCACTGGCAGCCTCGCTGCTGGCAGCGCCGCCGCCACAGGCAACCAGGGACAGGGCCAGCACCAGAGCCAGCACCAGAGCCATAAACTTTTTCATGTTGGTTTTCTCCTCTCGTTTTTGCTTTGAATTTTCCGTCTGCCACAATGACAGACTATGAAAACTTTATGAAAAAATTATAACAAGAACAAGTCCTCTTGTCTATTTCTTCTCTTATTTTTATCGTTGTTTTGGGCAGGAAAAGTGCGATTTTTCACATGATACCTTTGGCCGCGCGGGCGCAATGGGCTCGCTTTCATGGATTTGCACAAATCGCTGCGGCAGATTTTATGGAAACCGTAAACAGCTGGCTGCCGCCGCGCGCAGCGGTGTTTGGGCAGGCCGCCTGCGCGGTGCTTCGCATCATGCAGGTCCGTTACATGCGCTTCAAACAAAAGCCCTCCCGGGCAGACGGCTCGGAAGGGCTTTTGTCGTTCACTTATTCAGCATTTGCTGCTTCCGTGAGGATCTCTTTTCAAAGGCAGCTTGGCTTAGAAGCCCAGAGCCTTGCCGTCACGGCGGGGGTCAGCACAGCCGTACAGGGTGCCGTCCTCGTTGTAGGTGGCGCCCTGAACGCCGCCGAAGAAGATGTTCCAGCCAGCCTGGGTGGTCACGGTATGGCCCATGGCCTCCAGCTCAGCGATGGTCTCCTCGGTGAAGTTGTACAGGCCAGCCTCGCCCTCCAGGTTGATGCCGCTCTCGGTGCCGTTGTCATAGATACGGGCGACGTCGATGGCGTCCTGCAGATCCATGCCATGGTCGATCACGCGGGAGATGATCTGGGCCACGGTGGTCCAGATGCGGGTGGCGCCGGGGGTGCCCAGGGTCATGAAGGGATCACCGTTCTCGTCCAGGATGACAGTGGGGCTCATGGAAGACAGAGGCTTCTTGCCGCCGGCCACGGAGTTGACGCTCTCGGGGTTGGTGGAGAAGTCGTGCATCTGGTCGTTCATGATGAAGCCGTAGCCGGGGATGGCCACCGCAGAACCGAAGGAGCACTCGATGGTCTGGGTAACGGTGACGATGTTGCCGTCCTTATCCGCAACGGAGAAGGAGGTGGTGGAGTTGTGCTCGTACATGTAGGGATCGCCGGCGTTCCAGGTCTGAGCCTGATCGGTGATCTTGTCGGCGATGGTCTTGGCGTAGTCCTTGCTGGTCAGGCCGTCCAGGGGCACATCCACAAAGCCGGTGTCGGCCATGTAGGCAGCGCGGTCGGCGAAGCAGGCCTTCATGACCTCGGACCAGACATGGATGTACTCAGCAGAGTTGATCTCCATGGAGGCGATGTCATAGTTCTCCATGACGTTCAGAGCCTGGATGATGTGGGTGCCGCCAGAAGAGGGCGGGGGGCAGGAGATGATGGTGTAGCCGTGGTACTCGCCGGTAACAGGCTCGCGCAGGCTCACGCTGTAGTTGTCCAGGTCCTCCTGGGTCATGACACTGCCGTACTTCTGGATCTCAGCCAGCATGGCCTCGGCGACCTCGCCCTTGTAGAAGGCGTCCTTGCCGTTCTCAGCGATCAGGGTCAGGGTCTTGGCCAGATCGGGGTTGCGCAGGATCTCGCCGTTCTCGTAGGGCAGGCCGTCCTCACGCAGGTAGTAGCTGCCCAGAACGGGGTACTTGACCATGTCGTCGTAGTGGTCAACGATGTGGCTGTTCTGGTAGGCAGACACAACGTAGCCGGTGGTGGCCAGCTCGATGGCGGGAGCCATGACCTGCTGACGGGTCACGTTGCCGGAGCCGAACTGCTCCAGAGCAGCCTCCATGCCGGCGACGGTGCCGGGAACGCCAACGGCCATGCCGCCGCGGGAGTTGGCGGTGCCGTCGTTCTTCAGGGTGCCGTCCTCATTCAGCCAGGTGTAGGGGGTGGCGTTGGCGGGGGAGACCTCGCGGTAGTCGATGAAGACGTCCTCGCCGTCGGCGCTGTGGATCAGCATGAAGCCGCCGCCGCCGATGCCGGAAGCCTGAGGCTCAACGACGCCCAGGGCGTAGGAGACGGCCACGGCCGCGTCAACGGCGTTGCCGCCAGCCTCCAGGACCTCCAGACCGGCCATGGTGGCATAGACGTTGGCAGAGGTCACGACGCCATTCGCGCCGGTGGCGGTACGGTCATCGCGCTTGGTGTTGCCTTCCTCATCGGTGGAGTACCACACGGGCTCGATGTAGTCCACACCGGGGACCAGCTCGGGCTCGGCGGCAGGCTCAGCGGTGGGGGCGGCAGTGGCTGCAGGCTCGCTGCTGGCGGGAGCGCTGGAAGCAGCGCCGCCGCAGGCGACCACAGACAGAGCCATCACCAGAGCCAGAAGCAGAGCGATGTACTTTTTCATGGGGTTTTCCTCCTTTTGTTTGTTCTTCCCGCACAGGCGCAGAGGGCGCACGGCGGGAGATATTACGGCGATTTTATCAAACCCCTGTGCGGAATGTACACCATTTTCTCGTTTTTCCCAAGAAGAAACAGGCGAAGTGACGAAAAGCCGATCATAAATCTTTCACGATTCGGGCCCTTCTCCCTGCTTTTCTGCCGCCGGGCGCAAAAAAGGGCCCTCCCGGACGATGCCCGGGAGGGCCCTTTCATTCAGTTCGGTCCGCACGCTCAGCCCTTGAAGGGATGCGCGGCGGTGCACTCACAGAAGGTTTGACTTAGAAAGCCAGAGCCTTGCCGTCACGGCGAGGATCGGCGCAGCCCAGGATGGAACCATCCTCCTGGTACTGAGCGCCCTGAACGCCGCCGAAGTACATGGCCCACTCGCCCTGATCGCTCACGGTGTGGCCCATGGCCTCCAGCTCAGCGATGGTCTCGGCGGTGATGTTGTACTCACCGGCCAGGGACTCGATGTTCACGCCGCTGTCGGTGCCGTTGTCATAGATACGGGCAGTGTCGATGGCAGTCTGCAGATCCATGCCGTGGTCGATGACGCGGGAGATGACCTGAGCCACGGTGGGGAAGATGCGGGTGCCGCCGGGGGTGCCCAGGGTCATGAAGGGAGTGCCATCCTCATTCAGGATGACGGTGGGGCTCATGGAGGACAGAGGATGCTTGCCGCCGGTCACGGAGTTGACGCTCTCGGGATCGGTGGAGAAGTCATGCATCTGGTCGTTCATGATGAAGCCGTAGCCGGGGATGGCAACGGCGGAGCCGAAGGAGCACTCGATGGTCTGGGTAACGGTGACGATGTTGCCAGCCTTATCCGCAACGGAGAAGGAGGTGGTGGAATCGTGGCCGTGGACCCAGGGATCGCCGGCGGTCCACTTCTGGGCCTGATCGGTGATCTTGTCAGCGATGGTCTTGGCGTAGTCCTTGCTGGTCAGGCCGTCCAGGGGCACGTCGACGAAGTCGGTGTCGCCCATGTAGGCAGCGCGGTCAGCGAAGGCAGCCTTGAAGGTCTCGGAGAACAGGTGGATGTACTCAGAGGAGTTGATCTCCATGGAGGCAACGTCGAAGTTCTCCAGCACGTTCAGGATCTGAACGATGTGGGTGCCGCCGGAAGAGGGAGGGGGGCAGGAGATGATCTGGTAGCCGCGGTACTCGCCGGTCACGGGCTCACGCTCGTTGACCTTGTAGTTCAGCAGGTCGTCCATGGTCATGACGCCGCCCAGCTTCTGGATCTCGTCGATGATGGCATTGCCCAGCTCGCCGTCCTCGCTGTAGATGGCGTCAACGCCCTGCTCAGCGACGATCTTCAGGCTCTTGGCCAGGTCGGGATTCTTCAGGACGTCGCCGTTCTCGTAGGGCAGGCCGTCCTCGCGCAGGTAGTAGCCGCCGATGGTCTCGTACTTGACGAGGTCATCGTAGTGGTCCATGATCTGGCCGTTCATGTAGGTGGTGACCAGGTAGCCGGTCTCGGCCAGCTCGATGGCGGGAGCCATGATGTCCTCACGGGTCACGTTGCCGGAACCGTAGTTCTCACGGGCATACTCCATGCCGGCGACCTCACCGGGAACGCCGATGGCCAGAGCGCCGCGGCTGTTGGCGGTGCCGTTGTCCTTCACGGTGCCGTCCTCGTTCAGCCAGGTGTAAGCATCCTGGTTGGCGGGAGCGACCTCGCGGTAGTCGATGAAGGTGTCGGTGCCGTCAGCGGTGTGGATCAGCATGAAGCCGCCGCCGCCCAGACCAGAGGCCTGGGGCTCAGCAACGCCCAGAGCGTAGGAAACGGCGATGGCCGCGTCAACGGCGTTGCCGCCCTGCTCCAGGATCTCGATGCCGGCCTGGGTAGCATAGACGTTGGCAGAGGTAACGACGCCGTTCTCGCCGGTGGCGGTACGCTCGTCGCGCTTGGTGTTGCCGTCCTCATCGGTGGAGTACCACACGGGCTCGATGTAGTCCACGCCGGGGACCAGCTCGGGCTCGGCGGCAGGCTCGGCAGTGGGCTCAGCAGTTGCCTCGGGCTCGCTGCTGGCGGGAGCGCTGGAAGCAGCGCCGCCGCAGGCGACCACAGACAGAGCCATCACCAGAGCCAGCAGCAATGCGATGTACTTTTTCATTGGGTTTTCCTCCTTTTGATTTTCTCCCCTGGGGACACTTTGCCCCAGAGTCGTGTTTCAATCATACATAAAAGTGTACAACGATGTCCACATTTATCTCATATTTTTCTCACATTTTGCTCAGGTTTTTCCATCTTGCTGTACAAAAATATGTCCACGTCAAAAAAACAAGTCCCCAAAAAATTCGCAAAAATTAGTTTTTGTAAAAAACGGTCGCCCCATCTTCCCGCCGCCAGCCCCGCCGGTTTGTCTCACGCCGCACAGCACCGCACTGTGCCGCAATAAAGCCAGCAACATTTATCCATTTCCATTCGGGCATATACCCCGCATTCCTCTCCGTTTTCCGCCGCGGGCGGCAACAAAAAACCCCGCCCGGCAGCAGCCGGGCGGGGCGGTTTTCTCTGAAAATACAGGGCTCACAGCTTGCGGTAGACCTGCTTGGGGCGGCCCACCTTGCCGTAGACGTTCAGCATCTCGGTCATCTTCTCCTGGGTGGTGTACTGCAGGTAGCGGTACACCGTCTGGTAGGCAAGGCCGGTGCCGGCGGCGATGTCGTTGGCGGTCACATAGTCCTGCTGGCCGGCCAGGTAGTCCATGATCAGCTCAATGGTGCTCTGGCTGATGCCCTTGGCAGGGCGGGGCCTTGCAGGCGCAGCGGGGGCCTTGGGCGCGGCATTCTGCCCCAGCAGGCGCAGGTGCAGCTTGATGCGGCTGACGATGTCCGGCGCTTTGATGGGCTTGAGCGCAAAATCGCTGGCGCCCGCCGCCAGGAACGCATCCGCCACCGCCTGGCTCTCGTCGATGGTGAACACCAGGATGGGCACCGTCTCATTCAGGCGGCGCAGCATCTGCACGCCCTCCACGCCGTTCACCCGGGGCATATGGTAATCGATCAGCACAATGTCCGGGGCTTCGGCGCGGAAAGCGGCCAGGCCCTCGTCCACGCTGTGGGCGGTGACCGTATTCCAGCCCTGCAGCCGGAACAGCGCCTTCAGTGCAAAGCAGATCTGTTCGTCGTCGTCGATGCAAAGGATGGTGATCTCACGATCCATAGTTCATTTCCTCCTCTGGCAGAATGAGGTCAATCACAGTGCCCTCGCCTTTTTCGCTGTTCAGTTCGATGCGGCCGCCCACGCGCTCCACCACGCTGCGCACAAAGGGCAGGCCCAAACCGCTGGAGCGGGTGTCGGAATACCCCCGGTTCCATACGGACTTCTGCTTGTCCTTCGAGATGCCCATGCCGTTGTCCTGCACCCGGAAGCGCACGCCGTCCTCCACCCGATCCACGATGAGCCGGATGTCGGGGGTGCGGTCCGCCGGGATGGCGGTGGCGGAGTTCTTGATGAGGTTGACCAGTGCGCGGGGCAGCAGCACCCGGTTCACCTTGACCATGATGGCCGGGTCCTCCACCTGCGCGTGTACATATTTTGCATATTCCTCCACCGAGATCTGGCTCAGCGCCCGGTCCACCAGGTTTTTCACCGTCTCAGGGGTGGCTTGCTCCTCGTAGAGGATCTCCGAGATCATGCGGCTCATCTGTTCCACCGCACCCTCGATGCGGGTGAGATACTCCAGGTCCTCCGCCCGCTCCTCCATCTCGCATTCCATCTTGATCACGCCCACCAGCGTCTGCACCACGGTGAGCGGGCTTTTCAGGTCGTGCACCAGGTACTGCATCTCCCGGTAGGTGCGGTTCTGCATCTCGTTGATGCGGGCCTCGGTGCGGATGGCCTGGTTCTGCTCCTTCAGTTCGGCAAGCTGGCGCAGGCTGTTCTCCACGTTCAGCTGGCTGAAAAACAGCAGGCTGAACGCCAGAAACAGGACAAAGCCCGCAGCCGTCAGCACATTGAGCACCTTTTCGGAGCCCATCAGCTCGCTGGCCAGCTTGATGTCCATGGACACCTCGCCGCGGCCCACAGGCAGGTCGCCCAGCGCGGGCATCAGGTCGAGAAACTGGAACGCGATGCAGCCGGTGGCCAGAAACAGCACCTTTTTGCCCATGGCGATGTACTGGTAGTCCAGCTTGTAGATCAGAATGACCGTGCCCATGACCAGCACGGCGGGCAGGCCGAAGTCGTAGTGGACGCCGTGCAGCCAGTCGATGCCCCAGTAGGCCACCAGAAGCACCACCACCACCAGCAGGACGTTCATCTCCCAGAACACCCGTTTGCCCTTGCGGAACTCAAGCGATTCCGCAATGAAAAACGCGCCGATGTAGTGCATCAGGGTGCGCAGGCTGTTCAGCGTGATGAGCTGCAGCGCCGCCAGCATCAGTTCCACTTCGTCCCAGCCGACCAGCGCACGGCGCAGGCTGTCCAGCACGCCGAAGTTGACGACGGTGAACATCACCGGCATGAAAAAGCTCAGACCGATGAGGCAGACGCCCAGCATCAGCTCCTGATCGTTCACCCGCACCAGCCGCAGCTGGGCGGGGACACGTTCGCTCATGTACACAGCTCCTTTTGCTCAAAGTTGGCCCGAAGGCCCGGGCAGGCCGCAGCCGCCCGTTTATCGGATATCATACCACAACAGCACCTGCTCCGCCAGCCGCAGCTGACCGCGCACCCGGGCCGCCAGCGGCTCGGCGCGGAAGGTCTCCACCGTGATCACCGGGATGTCGGTGTTGTCGGTGAGGGCCTGGTTCAGGCTGCCCTTCGGGGGGGCGCTGTAGATGTCCAGCGGCTGGGTGGTGAGGCTGCCGTCCTGGCTCAGCCCGATCAGATGGAACACCAGATCGCCGATGGCCGCGATGTCTCCGCAGATGATGGAGTTGCCCAGGTTGTCGTGGCCGTCGTTGTCATGGTACACGCCCTCATGCAGGTCCAGCACGAAGGCAGGCTCCTTGTCCAGAATGTCGGTGTAGATGGCATTGCCGATGCGCTCGGCATCCCAGCCCTCCGGGTCGCCGGGGAAGTTCCGGTTCAGGTCCCGGTCCTCCTTGGTACGGCGCTTGTTGTTCTCGGCGCCGTACAGGTTTGCGGGGGCCACGATGTACACGGTGCCCGCCCGGATGGTCATCTTTTTCAGCAGGGTACCCGCGTACCAGCCGGCCAGCTCATCGCCGTGCACGCCGCCCACGATGTACAGGGCCGGGCCCTCCTCGGCACCCTTCAGCACATGGACGGTGTTCTCCCACTCGTCCCCCTCCAGGATCTTGTAGGTGCTGTACTCGGTGGGGTACTCTTCCTCCAGCACGCCGAAGTCGGCGGGCAGCAGGTCGGCCAGCTCCTCCACACTGTCCAGCGGGGGCAGACCGGTCACATCCACATAAGGGGTGGGGGAAGGGGTGGGCTCCGGCTCAGCGGTGGGGGCAGGGGTGGGCGCAGCGGAAGAAGCCCCCGCGCCGCAGCCTGCCAGCAGCACCACCGCCAGCAGCGCAGCGGTCAGCCGTTTCAGGGTCTGTTTCATCCAAGCTCCTCCTTCACAGGCCAGAACTTCACCGCCAGCAGGATGGCCGCCGCGCCCAGAAGGCCGACCGCCACCGGCAGGCGGGGATATTCGGTGGTGTAGTAAACGGCGCTCTCACCCGGGGGCAGAAGCTCCTCGGGGTCGTAGGCCATGCCGTAATCGGTGACCAATTGCTTCACATTCAGCAGGTGCAGCACGGGCACGCCCTCGGCGTTGTACCGCTGCACCAGGCCGCTGCGCTCGTCCACCGCAGTGATGGTATAGGGGCGGATCAGCCCGTAGGGCACGTCCTTTTCGCCGGGGCCGGTGGTGGTCAGGTTGCCGCCCACGCCCACGAAGCAGTCGATCTCCCCGTGCAGCTCCATGCGGGCGGCGATGTTGGCGGCGTAGTCCGGCTCCAGCATCACCGGCTGGCCGGCCGCCTCCATCCGGTCGAGGATGGCCTGCAGCAGTGCCGGTTCCATGTCGATGCCGCAGTCCTTCTGCCCGCCGCCGGTGACAGTGGCCGGGGCAGTCTCAAGCAGCCCGTCGGCGTGCAGCCGCACCACCATGTCGGGGAAGGTGAACTCCGGCTGGTTTGCGCCGTAGGTGGAGGCGCCGATGGATGCGATGTACACGCACTCCACATCCATGGCTTCACAGGCAGCCAGCACCGCCAGATCCAGCCCCGGGAAGGAGCCGGAGAAGCCCGCGCCCACCCGGTCGCCTGACTCCACGCCCGCCTCGGTGAGCATCTGCACCATCAGGGCGGCCATGTCCGGGTTGGCGGCGGTGCGCTTGGCCTCCAGTGCGCCGCTGGTGGTGGTGATCCAGGTCCAGGGCTCGCCGATGAGCCCGGTGCCGTGGATGTCGTCGGCGGTCAGCGCAAGGCCGGCCTCGGCCTTGTACTCCACAATGGCGTCCATCCAGCTCTGCATCCGGGCGGCGGCATCCAGCTTCACGGCCAGGTCCTCCGCGTAGGCCAGCTTTGCCCCCCGCACGGTGACCAGCAGACACGCCGCCAGCCACAGCGCAGCGGCCAGCAGCGCCAGCCGTTTTTTCGTCTTTGTCATGGCGCGCCCCCTTACAGACCTGGCAGGGTGTTGCCCAGCACAAACACCAGCAGGGCGGTGATGCCGCCGGTGACGGCCATGGCCAGCAGAGTATCGCGGAAGCCCTGACGGTCAAACTCCCGGGCGATGAGGCCGGGAAGCACCAGACCGATCAGGCTGGCGGGCAGCAGACCCGCCGCGCTGAGCGCACCGCCCAGCGCCCAGGTGAGCAGCATGAGCAGGGCAAAGCGGCGGCGGCCGTACAGGATGACGTACCGGGCCATGAAGCGGCAGATGCCCACCGCCGCCGCCGCGATGAGCAGGGTAGTGGCGATGCGCACCGGGCTGTGGATGGCCAGAGCCAGATAGCCCGGGATGATGAGACCCGCCGAAAGGCCGGTCAGCTCGGTGAAGATCAGGCTCACCACCACGCCCAGCAGGATCGTTTCGTTATACATGAGGCTTGCCCTCCTCTCTCACACGGGCCATCAGGTCGCGGCCTGCGCCGGCGATGTTGCCGATGGCAAAGATCACATCCTGCGGGCCCAGACCCGCAAAGTCCAGCGCCGCAGCGGAATCGTAAGAACACACGCGGGTGTTCGGCAGGGCCTTTTCGATGCCCCGCTTCATGTAGCCGCGGCCCGCGCCCAGCAGCCACACCTCGTCCGGTGCAAGGCGGATGGCGGTCTCCCGCATATCCTGGGTACGGCTGCCCCGGTCGGCCCGGTTATTCACCAGCACGATGAACCGCCCGCCGGGGCCAGCCAGTTTTTCCTTCATCTGTTCCCAGACCATGCAGGTGGACTGGATGTCATTGATGGACAGGCCGTTGATGAACACGCCCTCCCCCAGGTCGTGCAGGGACAGGGCAAAGGGATCCCGCTTGAAGCCGGCCATGCCCTCCAGTGCGGTGGCCCGGTCCACGCCCAGATGTTCGCACACGGCCAGCGCCAGCGCGATGTTCTCGGCAAAGTCAAAGTCCGGCTCGGTGCCGTCGGGGCGGATGGGGTAAAATTCGCTGCCCATCTGCCGGGCCTTGCGGCCCATGCGCTCCGCCTGCACCTGCTCACCGGTAAACAGCACGCCGTCCTTCGGCACGGTGTTGCACAGCGCGTCGCAGATCTCTGCCAGCGTGGAGCCCATCACGTCGGTGTGGTCCCGCCGCACGTTGGTGATGACGCCCACGTCGGCCTTTAAAATGCGGTGCTGTGCGGCGTACTGGAACTCCGGCTGTACGGCCATGCACTCCACCACCAGCACCTCAGCGCCCTGTTCGGCCGCCCGGTGCATGATGCCAAGCTGTTCCTTGATGTTGGCCTTGCCGCGGCGCAGGATCAGCTCCTCGCGGCCCTCCACGTCGATGGTCATGGGGTCGGTGCCGGTGGTCTTGCAGAACACCCGCAGGCCGCCCGCCCGCAGGCCCGCCTCGATGAGGCGGCTGGTGGTGGACTTGCCCCGGGTGCCGTTCACATGCACCACATGGGCCAGCTTTGCCCGGTCGGCATCCGCCTGCCGGGCCTCCCGCATAAGGCCGGCCAGCCAGCACAGCGCCAGCACGGCGATCAGAACATTCATGCGGTTTGCACCTCCTCTGTGGTCCTGGGTCCAAGAGCGCTCCGCGCGCATCTTGTCATATGCTCATTTTGTCAGAATAACCTATATATGTAAGGGCGGCTCAGAAGGCCACGGCCTTGCCGTCCCGGCGGGGGTCCGCACCGCCGCGCAGGGTGCCGTCCTCCAGGCGCATGGTGGCCTGTACACAGGGGAAGGTGAACCACACCTCGCCGGTCTCCAGCTCATGGCCCATGGCGGCCAGCTGCTCCTTCACCTCGGGGGTCACCCGGTCCTCCAGGATGAGGGTGCCGAAGTCATCGTGCATCCGGATGGCGTCGATGGCCTCCTGCACGTCCATGCCGTGGTCGATCACCTTGCTGATGACCTGCGCCACACCGGTGATGATGCGGGTGGTGCCGGGCGCGCCCAGCGCCAGGAAGGGCACACCGTCCTTCAGCACCAGCGTGGGGCTCATGCTGGACAGGGGGCGCTTGTTGCCCGCCACCACGTTGGGGCTCTCGGGGTCCACCGAGAAGTCGAACAGGGTGTCGTTCAGCAGGATGCCGGTGCCCTCGGCCACCAGGCCGCTGGCAAAGGTGGCATCCACCGTCTTGGTCACCGCCACCATGTTGCCCGCCGCGTCCATGATGGAGTAGTGGGTGGTGGAGGCACTCTCATAGGGCCAGGGATCGCCGGCCTCATAGGTCTGGCTCTTCTCCATATCGATGGTGGCGGCCAGCTCGGCGGCGTAGTCCTTGCTGGTGATGCCGCTCACCGGCACGTCCACATAGGCGGGGTCGCCCATGTATTTGGTGCGGTCGGCAAAGCCCAGCTTGAAGGTCTCGCTGAGCAGATGGAAATACTCCGCGCTCTCGGGGTCCATCGAGGGCACGTCAAAGTTCTCAAGAATGTTCAGGATCTCCAGAATGATGCTGCCGCCGGAGGAGGGCAGGTTGGAGGAGTAGATGTCGTAGCCCCGGTAGGTGCCGTGCACCGGCTCGCCCACGTGGATCTCGTACTCGGCCATGTCCTCCATGGTCAGGCAGCCGCCGGTGGCCTGCACCGCCGCCACGATCTTCTCGGCGATCTCGCCCTCATAGAACACGCTCTCGCCCTGCTCGGCGATCAGCCGCAGGGTGTTGGCCAGGTCGGGGTTCTTCAGGATCTCGCCCGGCTCATAGGGGAAGCCCATCTCGTTCAGATAGAGCTTCTCGGTGGCGGGGAACTGGATGATGGCGCCGTAGGCGTCCTTGATGTCGCGGCTGGTGATCTCAGAGACCACGAAGCCCTCCTCAGCCATCTCGATGGCGGGGGCCATCACCTCGGCGCGGCTCATGGTGCCGTAGGTGTCCAGCGCATAGAGCATGCCCTTCACCTCGCCGGGCACCGCCACGGCCTTGCCGCCGATCTTGTTCTCGTCGTTCAGCACCTTGCCGTTCTCGTCCACCGTCCACATATCCAGGCTGGCCGCCGCGGCGGACTCGTCCCGGAAGTCGATGAACACCACCTCGCCGGTCTCGGCAAAGCGGATCATCATGAAACCACCGCCGCCGATGCCCGAGGACTGCTGCTCGCACACGCCCAGCAAAAAGCCCATGGCCACGGCTGCATCGATGGCGTTGCCGCCGGCCTGCAGGATCTCCACGCCAAGCTGGCTGGCCTCTTCGCGGCCGCTGGAGACCACACCGTTCATGCCGGTGGCGTCGCGGCCGCCGGTGACCACCGTCTCACCGCCCACAAAGGGTTCTTTGGTGGCCTGCGGGGCAGGGGAGTCGGAGGGCACGGATGCGGCAGGTGCGCCGCAGGCGGTGAGGGCCATCACCAGGGCCAGAATGAGAGCTGCGATGCGGATGTGTTTCATGGGATCCCTTCCTTTCGGATGTGCTTGCACTTATCTTTATAATTGTCCGCGCAATTTCCCCGATTGTCAAGCCGCCGCGCCTTGTACAAAGCTCCCAGAAAAAACTCTTGATGAATGGCAATTTTTACAAATCTATGTCAGTGAAATGAAAAAAAAGAGAAATAATTGAACCCCTCAC
This sequence comes from Oscillospiraceae bacterium, assembly GCA_017472375.1. Lineage (GTDB taxonomy): Bacteria > Bacillota > Clostridia > Oscillospirales > Ruminococcaceae > SFJ001. Next base: position 16,887 of record JAFUQL010000304.1, read on the forward strand.
CTTTAATATGGTAAAATAACCTAGCATGTATTGTATCTCTTGCCTGCGGGCGGCAGGGCTTCGTTCCACCCGGCCTGCCGCAGGCTGCATTGCATGTTCCGAACAACCACCAGAAAGGAGACTTTTACCATGACTAAAAAGCTCGTTTCCCTGCTTCTGGCCCTGGTGATGGCTCTGTCTGTCGTCGCTTGCGGCGGCGCTGCTTCCAGCGCTCCCGCCAGCAGCGAGCCTGAGGCCACCGCTGAGCCCACTGCCGAGCCCGCTCCCGAGCTGGTTCCTGCCTACTCCGTCGAGGGCTATGAGACCATCGACAGCGACGGCAACCGCATCACCGACAACCGCACCGATACCTCTGACAAGGCTATGGCTGTTGCCTCCAAGTACGAGGTCTCTCAGGTCGGCGCCGAGATCATGAGCAAGGGCGGCAACGCTGTTGACGCCGCTGTCGCCATGGGCTTTGCCCTGGGCGTCTGCGAGCCCTTCTCCAACGGCATCGGCGGCGGCGGCATCGCCACCATCCACACTGCCGAGGGCGAGAACATCTTCATCGATTTCCGTGAGACTGCTCCCGCCGGCGCTACCCTCGACCTGTTCGTGGCCGAGGATGGCAGCAACAACGGCAACACCCGCGTCGGCGGCCTGGCCTCCGGCGTTCCCGGCGAGGTCGCCGGCATGCTGTACATGCTGGAGAACTACGGTTCCGGCAACCTGACCCGCGCTGAGGTCATGGAGCCCGCCATCCGCATCGCTGAGGAGGGCTTCACCGTTTCCGCTTACTGCGCCGGCGCCATCTCCGATATGTACGAGCTGGCTGTCAGCAACGAGAACATCGCTGCCATCTACCTGGATGAGGAGGGCCTGCCCTACGAGGAGGGTGACGTCATCACCAACCCCACCCTGGGTGCTGCTCTGCGCATGATCGCTGAGGAGGGCGGCGACGCCTTCTACAAGGGCGCCATCGGCGAGGCCATGATCGAGTCCGTTCAGGCTGCCGGCGGTGTCATGACCATGGAGGATCTGGCTGGCTACGAGGCTCTGGAGCTGGAGCCTGTCGTCGGTGATTACCGTGGCTACACCATCATCTCCTCTCCCCCGCCCTCTTCCGGCGGCTCCATCATGATCGAGATCCTGAACATGCTGGAGAACTGGGACATCGGTGCCATGGAAGTCAACAGCACCGAGTACATCCACCTGTTCACCGAGGCCTTCAAGATCGCCTTCGCTGACCGTGCTGCTTACATGGCCGACACCGCCTTCACCGACGTGCCCCTGGATGGTCTGACCAACCAGGATTACGCCGACGAGCGCGCTGCTCTGATCAACCTGGAGAAGGCTCAGGATCA
>JAFUQL010000305.1 GCA_017472375.1 Oscillospiraceae bacterium
CACCGATCTGCCCGATGATGGACAGGATCACGTCCTTGCCGCTGACGGGGGGCTTCAGCGCGCCCTTCAGCACAAAGCGGATGGCGCTGGGCACCTTGAACCATGCCTCGCCGGTGGCGATGCCGGCGGCCAGATCGGTGCTGCCCACGCCGGTGGAGAAGGCACCCACCGCACCGTAGGTGCAGGTGTGGCTGTCGGCGCCGATGATGCAGTCGCCGGCGGTGACGATGCCCTGTTCGGGCAGCAGAGCGTGTTCAATGCCCATCTGACCCACGTCGAAGAAGTTCAGGATGTCGTACTTGTTGGCGAAATCGCGGCACTGCTTGGACTGCTGGGCGCTCTTGATGTCCTTGTTGGGTACGAAGTGATCCAGCACGATGTTGACGCGGGTGCGGTCAAACACGCCGGTGAAGCCCGCCTTGTTGAACTCGTTGATGGCGACGGGGGTGGTGATGTCGTTGCCCAGCACCTCGTCCAGTTTGGCCTTGATGAGCTGACCGGCCTTGACCGAGTCGAGACCCGCGTGGGCGGCCAGGATCTTCTGAGTCATCGTCATTCCCATGGAAAAGCACTCCTTTTATCGCTGATGCGCATTATTTGTTGTTGATGGCGCTGATGAGGGCCTTCACGCCGGCGGTCATCACGTCGGTGTCGGTGCCGGCGCCCCAGGTGACCAGACCGCTGCCCCACTTCAGGCCCACATAGCTGATGGCCCGGCTGGTGGAACCCTGCTCCAGACTGTGCTGGGTGTAGGTCTCGATGGTGAAGTCCATGCCGGTGCCGTTCTGGATGGCGTTGCTGACCGCGTCCAGACGACCGTTGCCCTGACCGGAGAACTCACGCTGCTGACCGGCGGTCTCCAGCGTGACCACCGCGAAGAAGTCCTTCTTCTGGATGAAGTGGGCGTCCACGAGGGTGATGGGGGTGGTCTTGTTCAGGTAGGTCTGCTCGAACACCTGGCAGACCTCGGCGGCGCTCAGCTCCTTGTGGGCATGGTCGGACACCGACTTTACGGCGTAGCCCAGGTGCTCGCGCATCTTGGCGGGCAGGTCGTAGCCATAGGTCTGCTCCAGCAGGTAGCCGATGCCGCCCTTGCCGCTCTGGCTGTTGATGCGGATGACGTCCGCGTCGTAGGTGCGGCTGATGTCCTGCGGGTCGATGGGGATGTAGGGGACGTTCCACTGATGCAGCCCCTTCTCCTCGCGCCACTTCATGCCCTTGGCGATGGCGTCCTGATGGCTGCCGCTGAAGGCGGCGAACACCAGAGCGCCGGCGTAGGGGGTGCGCTCATAGACGTGCATCCGGGTCACCCGCTCGTAGACCTCTACGATGGACGGCATGTCGCTGAAATCCAGATGGGGGTCAACGCCGTGGCTGTACATGTTCATGGCCACGGTGATGATGTCCACGTTGCCGGTGCGCTCGCCGTTGCCGAACAGGGTGCCCTCCACCCGGTCTGCGCCGGCCAGAAGAGCCAGCTCGGTGTCGGCCACGCCGGTGCCGCGGTCGTTGTGGGGGTGCAGGCTGAGGATGACGCTCTCGCGGTACTTCAGGTTGTCGCTGCACCACTCGATCTGGTTGGCGTAGACGTGGGGCATGCTCATCTCCACAGTCACGGGAAGGTTGATGATCATGGGCTTGTCGGGGGTGGGCTGCATCACGTCCAGCACGGCGTTGCACACCTCAATGGCGTACTCGGGCTCGGTGCCGGTGAAGCTCTCGGGGCTGTACTCGAACAGGAAGTTGCCCTCGTACTCGCTGGCAAGCTGCTTGACCAGCTTCGCGCCGTCCACGGCGATCTGCTTGATCTCGTCCTTGCTCATCCGGAACACCTGCTCGCGCTGGGCGACGCTGGTGGAGTTGTAGAAGTGGATGACCGCACGGGGCGCGCCCTTGACGGCCTCAAAGGTCTTGCGGATGATGTGGTCGCGGCACTGGGTCAGCACCTGAACGGTCACGTCCTCGGGGATCATGTCGTTCTCGATGAGGGTGCGCAGGAAGGTGTACTCGGTCTCGCTGGCGGCGGGGACGCCCACCTCGATCTCCTTGAAGCCCACATTGACCAGCAGCTTGAAGAACTCCAGCTTCTCCTGCAGGTTCATGGGGATGACCAGGCTCTGGTTGCCGTCGCGCAGATCCACGCTGCACCAGATGGGGGCCTTCTCGATGTGGTCCTTCTTGACCCAGCGGTATTCATGCTTGGGGGGATTGTAGTAGCCTACCTGATACTTGGTTACATCCATCATGGCGAATTCCTCCTGTAACGGTTCTTTCTGTGTTTGGTGGGCGGCGGGGGAAGGCTGTGAGGATGCGAAGGCATACAAAAAGGCCCTCGCCTCACAAGGGTTCTTCCCTTGAGAGACGAGGGCCTGAAACATTCAAAACAAGGCGCCCGCGGTACCACTCTCATTGCCGGGCATCGGCGCCCGGCCGCTCGATATGATCGGCATTGCTGCGAATCACTTCCCCGATAACGGCGGGAGACCGGCGCTGCCTACTGCCCGGGGGTTCAGCAGAGCTGCTCAGGGGCCAGTATACAGCGGCTGCGGCACTGCCTTGCACCAACCGGCAGCTCTCTGTGAGCGCGTAGGACCGCTGCTTTTTCCCCTTCAATGCATTTGGCATTTTTGCTGGTTTTATTGTACTGAAATCCGGCAAAATTGTCAAGACTCTTTTGCTTTAACGCGGCGTTGCGATGGTGTTTTTGCAGTGTGATGCGGCATGCAGATCTAAAAATATCTCCCATTCGATCAATTTTAAAAGATCGGAACTTTTGCCGTATGGGATTGCCCCGGCACACCCCCAAAGGCTGCGCCCCGCAGGCACCTGCCTGCGGGGGCGGCCTTGTGCGGGGTCACTGGACGATGTCCGGGGTATGGGTGCGGGTGGGCAGAACGTACTCGATCACATCCTCCCCGGGCTCGTCGTCGGGGTCGACCTCTTCGGGGATGAACAGCACCGGGCTGTCCTCCAGCAGAGACTCGCTGCAGACGGTGCAGATGGCGAAGTCGTGCACCACCAGCAGTACCTCGGCCTCAGCGGTGTCGCCGATGCGGTCGTACAGGCGTCCGGCGCTCATACTCTCGCCGCGGACGGTGCAGGGGCTGTTGGCCACATAGCCGATCTTGCCCAGATAGTTCAGTTCCACCCGAATGGCCTCCCGGTCGTGCTGGTTGTCGGGCTCCTTCACCAGCTTCAGCCTGGCACCGGGGGCGAGAAACTCGGTGCCGTAGTAATGACGGACTCCGGTCAGGGTGAACAGCGTCATTGCCATGATGATTCCTCCTTTTTCTATGGAACGGCAGTTTCCTTCGGTAGTTTCAGTATAGCAGGGCGTGTGTCCCATAATCGGGACGGCAAATCGCGAAAAAGCATCGCGGTGCGGCCGACAATAGCCTGGTCTGCACGAAAAGGCGTTGACGGCCGAAGGGCATCCGGTTATGATGAAAAAAACGCAAAGGAGGAACGGCAATGCGTGAGATGAACTGCCTGCGCTGCAGCGCGGCCATGAATTTTTTAAAAGGCGAGAGTATCCAGTTGGGCGAACATAATTTCTTTATGGGGGATCTGGGGCATCTGCTGGCCGGTGCGCTGGCGGTGGACATCTATGTCTGCCCGGAGTGCGGAAAGCTGGAGTTCTTCCAGAGCGAGCCGGTCACCTATGAGGAGGGCCGGCCTTTGAGTGAGGCGGTCACGCAGGTCGCCTGCCCCCACTGTGGCGAGAAGTATGACGGCAAGCTGAGCCGCTGCCCCGCCTGCGGCCGCAAGCCCAGCCGCGGCGTGAGCTGGTGATACAGCCCGCCCATTGACAGCCTCTGCCCCGGCTGGTAGGATGGAGAAAACGAAACGGGGGGCGGGACGATGCGTGAGATGAACTGCCTGCGCTGCGGCGCAGCCATGAATTTCCTCAAGAGCGAGAGCATCCAGCTGGGTGAGTACGGGTTCTTTGTGGGGGACTGGGCACACCTGCGGGCCGGTGGGCTGGCGGTGGACATCTACATCTGCCCGGAGTGCGGTAAGCTGGAATTCTTCCGCGCAGAGGGTGAGGATGAGGAGGAACGGGTCGGCTGGACCATCTCCAAGACCACCTGCCCCCACTGCGGCAAAAAGTACGACATGGACTACCCCAAATGCCCCTTCTGCAAGCGTGCCCCCAAGGGGCCCGGCCTGCGATGAGCGATACACCGAAAAAACGACCCCGGAGGCCTGCCGTGCGGGCAGGCTTCCGGGGTCGTTTTGCGTTTGTACGGGGCGGTCAGAACTCCCGCAGCACCAGCTCGGTGGTGCCGGGATTCAGCCCGATCTCCACGCGCAGCACCCGGGGGTGGCTGCGGAACCGCTTGCGGATCATATCCCGCAGGGCGGTGCCGCCGTTGTAGCCGTGGATGATGCGGATGCGGTAGACGCTGGCGCGGGCACACCGCAGCTCTGCGTCAATGCGGGCGTAGGCCTGCTGCTGGCTTGCGCCGTGCAGGTCGATCTCGTAGATTCCGGCGCGCATGGGATCCCCTTCTTTCTCTCTGAAATGACAAAGGGCGACTCGCTCAGCCCGCGTTGTTCTCGGCTGTGCGCACCAGGATCTCGGTGGGATCGGGCAGCAGGCTCTCGGCATCCAGGCCAAGGATCACATCTGCGCCCGGGAAGAACTGCTCCAGCAGGCCGCCGGTGCAGTGGATGCCGTCGTAGTAGACCGGCACATCCTGCCACGGGGGCAGGTACACGGTGGAGAGCTGCCGTGCCTCGGCGTAGGCGGGGTCGCTGAGATACTGCTGGGTGCTGATGCCTGCGGCGCCCGCCTGCTGGTGCCACACCTCAAGGCTGGCCTCCAGGTCAATGAGGGTACAGGGGTCGTAGCTGCCCACCAGCGGAATGTCGTGTGTGGCGGCGAACTGGCGGATCCAGCTCTCGGTCTGGAAGAAGCCGCTGTGCAGCCCCTGGGTCAGGTACTGGTTGTAGATCTCCTGATACAGCACCGGGTGGTAGGGGCTCAGCACCAGAATAACGTTTACCTCATGGCTGCGCAGGTAGGCGATGAACGCCTCGAAGATGCGGCACTGTTCGGCGTTCAGCTCGGTGAAGCCCTCCATATGCAGGCTGTCAAAGGTGCCGATCTGGATCATGGCGTCGCCGGTCACGGCGGCCTCGTCCCGGCTGCGGTAGTCGGCGGAGTAGAGTACACTGCCGTCCGCCATCTTGATGGCCGCGGTCTGCGCCTGCACATCGCCGGTCACCTCGGTGAAGGGGATGACCGCACCGCCGTCGGTGAGCACCTGTCCCTCCCGGGTCTGCAGCCAGTAGTCCACGTTGCCCTGGAAGTAGGCCGGCTCGGCCAGCGCCTTCCACAGCTCTGCCTGGTCCGGCTCCTCATAGCCGGTGTCGATGAGCAGAACCTCCTGCAGGAACTCTTGATAAAGCTCCGCATCGGCTCGCTTGTCCAGCGAGTTGGCGCCGCCGTGCAGCACCCAGGGATCCACGCTCCAGATCACTGTCTTGGGCAGCTTTCCGGCCTTCTCCATCAGGTAAAAGCTGGTCATCACGTCCCGCACGTCTGCGCCGGTGACGCCCATGTTGTAGAAGCTGTCGGTGCCCACGATCTCGCGGGTGAACTGCAGCACCCGCGAGGACCCCAGCCCGATCACCTCAGGGACCTCCTCCTCGGGCAGATTCTGAACGTACAGACGCACGATCTGACGCTCGTCCATCTGTTCAAAGTTGGTCACGTTTTTGTTTTCCAAAAGCAGATTGGCCGCCTCGCGGGGGGCCAGATCGCCCTGGAACAGGCCGCTGCGATCCACGGTATAGCTGAACCATACCATGAACACCGGGATGGGCAGCAGCAGCAGTACCCGGGAGAGGATGCGCAGGCCGGTGAGGATCGACTTGGCCCAGCCGGGCAGAGAACGCTTGGTTTCCATCTGTCGTTGCCCCCTTCCTTAATACTGCTGGTAGATGTAGGCGGACTGGCCGAACGCGCCGAAGAACAGCAGCAGCAGGCACAATGCGTAGTAGATGGGCCAGCGGGCCACGAACCACAGCTTGCGGATCCACTCGCTCACCGCGCCGAACGCCTCGCCCAGCAGGATGCCCAGCGTACTGCCCGCCAGCATCAGAGCAGTGGTGCTGTCCAGCCCGGCGCCCGCGAAGCCGGAGGCCAGCGCATCGCGGCCGGCATCCCAGCCGCTGAACATGCCGCTGTAGACGGCCATGGGGTCAAAGCCGTACAGCGCGGCTGCAAACAATACAAAGCACAGTGCGAAGATGACGTAGGTGCGGACAGCCTGCAGCACCTGCACCGGGATGGGCGCGGGTGCGGGCTCCTTGGGGCGCTTCAGGGCCTTGTCCAGCAACATACCGCCCACCGACAGAACGCCGCACAAAACACCCCACCACACATAGCCCCAGGCCGCGCCGTGCCACAGGCCGCTGAGCAGGAACACCGCCACCAGATTCAGGCAATGGCGCACGGCGCCCTTGCGGTTGCCGCCCAGCGGGATGTAGACATACCGGCGGAACCAGCCAGTCAGGCTCATGTGCCAGCGCCGCCACAGCTCCCGGAAGGTGGGCGCCAGGAAGGGGCTGCGGAAGTTCTCGGTCAGGTCAAAGCCCAGAATGCGCGCCGCGCCGATGGCCACATCGCAGCAGCCGGAGAAGTCCATATAGAGCTGCAGTGCGAACAGCAGGGCGGCCGCCGCCAGATAGGGGCCGCCGTATTCGCCGGGGCGGGCGTAGACTTGCCCCACGAACAGGCCGATGTTGTCGGCGATGACCATCTTTTTTACATAGCCCCACAGCATCCGGAACAGCCCGCCGGCACAGCGGTCGTAGTCGAAGCGGCGGGGCGCGGCGATCTGCGGCAGCAGCACCCCGGCCTGCTCGATGGGGCCGGTGACGATGGCGGGGAAGAAGCTGACGAACAGAGCATAGCGGATGGGATTCTTCTCTGCCTCCAGCTTGCCCATGAACACATCCAGCACATAGCCCAGGCTCTGGAAGGTGAAGTAGGACAGGCCCAGCGGAGCGACCAGCTCCAGCGGCTGGAACTGCCCGCCCACGAACACCTCACCGAAGAAGTTGTAATACTTGTAGAAGAACAGCACGCCCATGCAGGTGAGCAGGGACAGGGCCAGAAAACCCCGCCGCGCCCATTTGTTTTCCAGCCTCGCAAGAGCCAGACCGCTGGCCCAGGTGATGACGGTGGCCGCGATGAGCAGCGCCACAAGGGAGGCATTTTTGGGCTCGTACAGGTAGAAGGCGTAGCTGGCCGCCAGCAGGAAGACCGGCCGCAGAAAGCGCGGCAGGACATAATTCAGTACCGCCACGGCGCAGAAAAAGCCTAGGAATACCAGCGAGTTGAAATTCATGTGTGTTCCTCCCATTCACAGGATGGCCCGGGGCCCGCAAAGGCCCGATAGCCAAAACGCCCGGCAAGGGGAATGCCGGGCGTGTCCTTGGTGTTTGATGTTTGTCTGGGGTGTTTGTTACAGGGATATACGTTAAAAAAGACGATGAAATGCGGTAAAACGGCGGCTCACTCGCCGTTCTGTTCGGTGTCGTTCAGGCGGGCTTCCAACTCTCGCACCCGCTTTTCCAGCATGGCCTGCTCCTGGGTCAGG
>JAFUQL010000306.1 GCA_017472375.1 Oscillospiraceae bacterium
ACCTTGGGCACCCGATCCACCGGGATGGCCGCAAACTGGGCGGCGATGCGGGGGAACTGGTGCTTCATGTCGGAGGCGGTGTAGCCCTTGTCCTGCTTGATCCAGTCGCCGATGACCCGCACCCAGTGGTCCACCAGCGCGTCGGCGCTGCCGGGTTTGCGCTCGTAAGGGGCGGTCTGGTTGCGCAGGGCCACCAGCAGGTCGCCGTAGAACACCGCCGCCGCCACCTTGCGCAGCAGGGGCAGGGTGAAGTTCAGGCCACTGTCCTTCTCAAGACCCGAGAAGTTGATGGAGGCGACCGGGATGTTCCCATAGCCGGACTTGGCCAGCGCCTTGCGCAGCAGATGGATGTAATTGGAGGCGCGGCAGCCGCCGCCGGTCTGGGTGATGGCCAGCGCGGTGTGTTCCAGGTCGTACTGACCGCTGGCCAGCGCGTCCAGGAACTGGCCGATGACCACCAGCGCCGGGTAGCAGGTGTCGTTGTGAACGTACTTCAGGCCAAGCTGAGCCACCTGGCTGCCGCAGTTGCCCAGGATCTCCACCTTGTAGCCCTCGCTTTCCAGGCAGGCCTTCATGATGCGGAACTGGGTAGGGGCCATGTTGGGGATGAGGATGGTGTGGGTATCCTTCATCTCCTTGGTAAATTTGGGATAGGTCATTTCCATAATGGATCACCTTTTGCTTCTATGTAGATGGGAGGCGGGCGGGGGTCTCCCCGGTCACGCCCGCTCGTCCAGCGCCGCGAACAGGCTGCGCAGGCGGATGTTCACCGCACCCAGGTTGGTGATCTCGTCGATCTTCAGCTGGGTGTACAGCTTGCCGCCCGCCTGCAGGATCTCGCGGGTCTCATCGGTGGTAACGGCATCCAGGCCGCAGCCGAAGCTCACCAGCTGCACCAGGTCCATGTCGGGCTGGGTGGTGCAGTATTTGGCAGCGGCGTACAGGCGGCTGTGGTAGGTCCACTGGTTCAGCACGGTGGTGGGGAATTTCTGCACCCGGTCGCTGATGGAGTCCTCGGTGATCACCGCCGCGCCGTAGCGGGTGATGAGGGTGTCGATGCCATGGTTCACCTCGGGGTCCACGTGGTAGGGACGGCCCGCCAGCACCACGATGCGGCGGCCCTCCTCCCGGGCCTGCTGGATGATGCCCTCGGCGCGGGCGCGGATAAGGGCCATGTGCCGGGCGTACTCGGCGTAGGCCGCATCGGCCGCCGCCTGTACCTCACGCTGCTTGATGCCCGCGAAGTATTTCTTTAGGGCCATGGTCATGCGGGGCACGAAGTCCTTCGGCCGGTGGATGCCCACATAGTCGTAGATGAAGGTACCGCCGTTCAGCTCGGGGCAGTTGCCTGCGATGACCTCCGGATAGTAGGCCACCACCGGGCAGTTGTAGTGGTTCTCGCCCAGGCCCTCGTCCAGATTGTAGCTCAGGCAGGGGTAGAAGATGGCATCCACGTCCATGCGGCTCAGCGCCTCGATGTGGCCGTGGGCCAGCTTGGCGGGGAAGCAGGCAGTGTCACTGGGGATGGTGGCCTGACCGCGCAGGTACAGCTGGCGGGTGGACATGGGGCTGGTCAGCACTTCGAACTCCAGCTTGGTGAAGAAGGTGTGCCAGAAAGGCAGCAGCTCCCACATGTTCAGGCACAGGGGGATGCCGATGCGCCCACGGCGGCCGGGCACCGGCTTGTAGCCGGCGATGAGCTGCCGCTTGTACTCGTACAGGTTCAGGTCGCTGGCACCGGCCTTGCCGGTCACCGGCTTCTCGCAGCGGTTGCCGCTCACCAGGCGCTTGCCGTCGCCGAAGTCGTTGATGGTCAGCTGGCAGTGGTTGCCGCAGCCTTTGCACTGCACGCTGGTGACCTTCTGGCTGAAGCTGCGCAGGGCCTCCTCGCTCAGCAGGCTGCTGCGGTGGCCGGGCTCGCAGTGGGCCTGACCGTACAGCGCTGCGCCATAAGCGCCCATCAGGCCGGCGATGTCGGGACGGATCACGTCCACGCCCATCTCCTGCTCAAAGGCGCGCAGAACGGCCTCGTTGTAGAAGGTACCGCCCTGAACCACGATGTTGCGGCCCAGATCCTCCGGGCCGGAGCAGCGGATGACCTTGTACAGTGCGTTCTTCACCACGCTGATGGACAGACCGGCGGAGATGTTCTCCACCGAAGCGCCGTCCTTCTGGGCCTGCTTGACGCTGGAGTTCATAAACACGGTGCAGCGGCTGCCCAGGTCGACAGGCCGGTCAGCGAACAGACCCAGGCTGGCAAAATCCTTCACGCTG
>JAFUQL010000005.1 GCA_017472375.1 Oscillospiraceae bacterium
ACCGGGGCGAGTTTGAAGACCGTCTGAAGGCGGTGCTGGAGGAGGTCAAACAGTCTGAAGGAAAGATCATTCTGTTCATTGATGAACTGCACACCATTGTCGGCGCAGGCAAGACAGACGGTGCCATGGATGCGGGAAATCTGCTCAAGCCCATGTTGGCAAGGGGAGAATTGCACTGCATCGGCGCCACCACCCTGGATGAGTACCGCAAGTACATCGAGAAGGACCCCGCGCTGGAGCGCCGGTTCCAGCCGGTGCAGGTGGATGAGCCCACCGTGGAGGACACCATCTCCATCCTGCGCGGCCTGAAGGAGCGGTACGAGGTGTTCCACGGCGTGAAGATCCAGGACGGCGCACTGATCGCCGCGGCCACCCTGTCCGGCCGGTACATCAGCGACCGGTTCCTGCCGGACAAGGCCATCGACCTGGTGGACGAGGCCTGCGCCATGATCAAGACCGAGCTGGACTCCATGCCCGCCGAGCTGGACGACCTGCAGCGGGACATCCTGCAGCGGGAGATCGAGGAGACCGCCCTGAAGCTGGAGGAGGACGCCCCCAGCAAGGCGCGGCTGGCCGCCCTGCAGAAGGAGCTGGCTGAGATGCGGGACCGCTTCCACACCATGAAGGCCCGCTGGGAGAACGAGAAGAACGCCATCGGCCGGGTGCAGGAACTGCGCGCCCAGATCGAGCAGGCCAAGGGCGAGCTGGAGCAGGCCACCCGCAGCGGCGATTACGCCAGGGCGGGCGAGCTGCAGTACGGCACCCTGCCCAGGCTGGAAGCGGAGCTGGCTGAGCAGGAAAAGCTGGCCGAGGCCGCCCAGAACAGCCAGGACACCCTGCTGCGCGACCGGGTCACCGAGGAGGAGATCGCCCGCATCGTGGCCCGCTGGACCGGCATCCCGGTGGAGAAGCTGGTGGAGGGCGAGCGGGAGAAGCTGCTGGCCCTGGAGAGCATCCTGCACAAGCGGGTCATCGGCCAGGACGAGGCGGTGACCAAGGTCAGCGAGGCCATCCTGCGCAGCCGCGCCGGCATCGCCGACCCGAACCGGCCCATCGGCAGCTTTTTGTTCCTGGGCCCCACCGGCGTGGGCAAGACCGAGCTGGCCAAGGCGCTGGCCCAGTGCCTGTTCGACGACGAGAAGAACCTCATCCGCATCGACATGACCGAATATATGGAGAAGTTCAGCGTCAGCCGCCTGATCGGCGCGCCTCCGGGCTATGTGGGCTACGAGGAGGGCGGCCAGCTCACCGAGGCGGTGCGCCGCAAGCCCTACAGCGTGGTGCTGTTCGACGAGGTGGAAAAGGCCCACCCCGACGTGTTCAACATCCTGCTGCAGGTGCTGGACGACGGACGCATCACCGACAGCCAGGGCCGCACGGTGGACTTCAAGAACACCATCCTGATCCTGACCTCCAACCTGGGCAGCGATGTGATCCTGAGCGACCTGGAGGCCAGCCGCGCCGCCGGCCGCAACGAGCTGAGTGAGGACGCCCGCCGCCAGGTGGAGGCCCTGCTCAAGACCAAGTTCCGCCCGGAGTTCCTGAACCGCCTGGATGAGACGGTCGTCTACAAGAGCCTGACCCGCGGCGAGATCGCGGGCATCGTGGAGCTGCTGCTGGCCGACCTGCGCCGCCGCCTGGCCGACAAGCAGCTGAGCCTGGCTGTCACCGACGAGGCCCGGGACTTCATCGTGGAGCAGGGCTACGACCCCATCTACGGCGCCCGCCCGCTGAAGCGGTTCCTCCAGAGCCGGGTGGAGACCCTCATCGCCAGGGACCTGATCCGCGGCGGCCGGGAGCCCGGCAGCACCATCACGGTGGACCTGCAGAACGGTCAGCTGGCCCTGCGCTGAACGGCAAACCGATAAAAAAGAACGCGCCCGACCGGGACAGCCCCGGCCGGGCGCGTGTTTTTTTGTGTCACTCCAGGTCCTGGATGCGGGAGCGGTCGTACTCGCTGCTGCGGGCCTGCTTTTTGCGCAGGCGGCTGCGGCAGGCCGCGTGGATGGCGAAGTGGATGAGGGCGGGCCAGACCGAGATCAGCACCGTCTGGAACAGGGTGGTGACGATGCTGGAGCCGTCCCCGATCGCCGCCACGTTGAGCAGGAAGATCAGCGGCAGGCCCAGCCACAGGATGGGCAGCACCAGCCCGGGCCACCTGGACGGGCGGGTGGACAGAAAGATCTGCAGCGCGATGCCGGCCACAGCCAGCAGAAACAGAACGATGAGCGTGTTGGCGATGCGCATGGGTCAGCCCTCCTTTTGGCGCTTGTAGGCCTGAATGAGCAGCTTGGCGGTGTCGAAGTCCAGCTTGTCCTCCACGGCCAGCTGCTTCACAAGGCCGATGTAGGGGTCGGCGTCCGCCTGCTCGCCCAGCCGGATCTTCTGG
>JAFUQL010000037.1 GCA_017472375.1 Oscillospiraceae bacterium
CCCGACTTGCGGTGCCCGGCTTATGCAGCGCGTCCTTATGTCCGCCTGCCGGGGCGGCTCCCAGGCAAACAGGAACCTTCCCGTCACGGTACCCTTTCCCGGCCACAGGTCGGGGCTTCCCCCTCCGGGGGCCGGTGGCAGAGAAAGGCAGACCGTCGGCAGCACGGCAGATTTTGGGCACCGCAAGCCGAACGCTGTCGAGACCGCGCTGTGGGGCAGCGGCAAACCGAACACGCGCATCTCACACCCCCAAAAGCAAAAGACCGCACCGCCGGGCACTGAATGAGCTGCCCCGCCGGTGCGGTCTTGTTTTTTTCGCCGGGCGGCTGTTCTCCCGCCGCGCGGTCTTTTTCATGCGCACACGCTCACCGCAGCAAGGCGATGGCCACCACCATCAGCACCACGCCCAGCACACCGCCGCCGGTGAGGCTCTCGTGGTACACCACCACTCCCGCCAGGGTGGCCACGATGGGCTCAGCGGTGGCCAGCAGGGAGGCCCGGGAGGGCTCCAGCACGGTCAGGGCGTCGGTGTACAGCAAAAAGGGCAGCGTGGTGGAGCACAGCCCCAGCAGCACCCCCACCCCGATGGCCTCGGGCTGGGCGGCCATCACCGCGGCGATCTCCCAGGGGCGGCAGATGGGCAGCGCGCCCGCCAGCGCCAGCAGAAACGTCCAGGTGGTGACCGTATAGGGCTTGTAGCGGCGCAGCGCCACGTTGCTGAAAATGGTGTACAGCGCATAGCCGAAGCCGCTGCCCAGCCCCGCCAGCAGACCCAGCGGGGTGATGGTCAGCCCGCCGTCCGCCAGGCCGGACACCAGCGCGCAGCCCAGAAAGCTCAGCCCCACCGCCAGCACCTTGCGCCGGGTGATCCGGTGGCGGAACAGCACCGCACTGAGCAGGGTGACGATGCCGGGCGCGGTGTACAGCAGGATGGACGCCACCGAAAGCCCGGTCAGCTCGATGGCCATGAAGCTGCACACGTTGAAGAACAGCACGCTGGCGATGCCGGTGCCCAAAAACATCCACAGGTCCCGCAGGCGGATGCGCAGGGCGGCGGGGTCCCGCACCAGCAGCAGCCCCACCATGAACAGCGAGGTGACAAAGGCCCGCACCCCGGCGATCTGCACCGGGGTCAGCCCCGCCGCCGCCAGCCGCCGGGTGAACAGCCCGATGATGCCCCAGCCCACCCCGGCCAGCAGCACCTGCGCCACGGCGCGGCCCGTATTCGGTTTTGTGGTCTGCCTGGTTGTGGTGTTCATGGTGTCCTCTCCTGTTTGCAGGGCGCTCTGCCCGGGTCACCCCCGTCCGCAGGCCCAATTTCTGTATATTTTCATCTGTATATTACAAATTGTAAATCCAATTTCCGTCTTTTTGGCGTTCCGGGTCCCCTTCCAGCCGATAGGCCGGGTGCATCAGGCCGGTGGGCGGATAGAACTCCTCCCCGGTGCAGACGAAGCCCAGCCTGGCCAGCACCCGGCGCGAGCCCTCGTTGCGGGGGTTGTGCCCGGCGAACAGCGCCTGCGCCCCCAGCGTCCCGAAGGCGTAGCCGATCACTGCCCGGGCCAGCTCCACCGCATACCCCTGCCGCCAGAACTCCGGCCGCAGATGAAAGCCCAGTTCGTACTCGCCCTCGCAGCGGGGACGCAGGCCGCAGCAGCCGATCAGCTCACCTGCCGCCGTGAACACCGGCCAATACTGCACCCCGTGTTCCCGCCGGCCCGCCAGTTCCAGCTCCAGCCGTGCGGCAATCTCCTCCGGCGTGAACCGCCCGGAGGCACAGATGTACCGGGTCACCCGCTCATCGCCCCACAAAAGAGCCGCCAGCGGGGCGTCCTCCGGCTGCCAGTGCCCGAACACCGCCCGCTCCGTGCGCAGAAAATACGTCCTCATCCGCCCGGCCTCCTCTCACATTCCGCCCCATTATAGCACAGCCCTGCCCCCGATGCAAAGCGCCGCCCGTGATCCCCCCAGGGGCTGGTACAACCGCCCCAAACCCTTTATAATAAAAGCATCGAGACCGCCGGCGGCGCCGCCGCCCCGACCATACACAAGAGAGGTATCACCTATGAACATCGTACTGCTGGAAGGGCTCGGCGTGCCCGAGTCCACCATTGAGGAGCTGGCCGCGCCCCTGCGCGCCGCCGGCCACACCTTCACCGCATGGCTGGACGGCGTGCGGGACACCGCCACCCTCATCGACCGCGCCAAAGACGCCGACATCCTGATGGTGGCCAACGGCAAGCTGCCCGCCGAGGTGGTGGAGGCCGCCGACCGCCTGAAGCTGATCAGCGTGGCCTTCACCGGCGTGGACCACATCCCCATGGAGACCTGCGCCGCCCGGGGCGTGATGGTCTGCAACTGCGCAGGCTACTCCACCCAGGCGGTGGCCGAGCTGGTGTTCGGCCTGGCGCTGGGCCTGGCCCGGCGCATCCCCGCCTGCGACGGCCGCGCCCGCACCGAGGGCACCAAGGCCGGCCTCATCGGCTTTGAGCTGGCCGGCAAGACCTTCGGCATCGTGGGCACCGGCGCCATCGGCCTGCGCACCGCCAAACTGGCCCAGGCCTTCGGCTGCAAGGTCATCGCCTACAGCCGCACCCAGCGCGAGGAGGCCAAGGCCCTGGGCATCGAGTACAAGCCCCTGGCCGATGTGATGGCCGAGAGCGACATCGTCAGCCTGCATGTGCCCGCCACCGCCGCCACCAAGGGGCTCATCAGCGCTGAGATGATCGCCCACATGAAGCCCACCGCCCTGCTCATCAACACCGCCCGCGGCCCGGTGGTGGACAGCGCCGCCCTGGCCTCCGCCCTGCACGAGGGCCGCATCGCCGGTGCGGGCATCGACGTGTTCGAGATGGAGCCCCCCATCCCCGCCGACCACCCCCTGTGCGGCGCCCCCAACACCCTGCTCACCCCCCATGTGGCCTTCGCCACCGACGAGAGCATGGTGCTGCGCGCCGGCATGGTGTTCGACAACGTGAGCCTGTTCCTGGCCGGCACCCCCCGCAACATCATGCACTGATCCCCTGCCCCTGCCTCGGTGCGATCGCGCTGCAGCAGGGGCTTTTTATGCAAATCGCGCAACTTCCATCCATGCAGCGGGGACAATTGGTCAATTGGGAGAACCTTCCAAAAAACGGCGGGAATGCGATCTTCCTTCTTGCCGCCGGCCACAGCGCTGTGCTATAATGACTGCAAAGCAAGCCCCGCCGCCCGCACGGCCCCATACCGGCAGGCGGCCCCACCGGGCGCAGACCACAAAACACCCAGCCGTCCCCGCCGCTTCCTGTGCCGCTGCGGGGTCTGTATCTTTTGGTGCGGCCCCTGCCGCGCCGCGAAATGAGGGAACCTGCATGAAACAGAACCCGACCGACAAGCGCAAGGTCATGGTCATCGGCCACCGCAACCCGGACACCGACTCCATCTGCTCGGCCATCGCCTACGCCAACCTGAAAAACCTGACCACCACCGGCCCTGTGTATGTGCCCTGCCGCGCCGGCGAGCCCAACCAGGAGATCGCCTATGTGCTGAACCGCTTCGGCCTGGAGCCGCCCCGCCGCTGCCTGGATGTGAGCCCCCAGGTGCAGGACATCGACGTCCGTATGGTGGATTCGGTGGACGGCGAGACCACCATGCGCCACGCGTGGGAGATCATGCGTGACATTGACGCCAGCACCCTTTCGGTCACCGACAAAGAAGGCCATCTCACCGGCATCATCTCCCTGACCGACGTGGCCACCGCCAACATGGACGTGGAGGGCACCGGCGTTCTGGCCGAGGCCAACACCTCCTACGACCAGATCGCCCGCACCCTGAACGGCACCGTCCTGATCGGCGACGGCAGCGTTCGCATGGACAAGGGCAAGATCGTCATCGGTGCATCCAGCCCCGAATCCCTGGAGAGCATCGTCCAGGAGGGCGACATCGTCATCCTGGCCAACCGCTACGAGACCCAGTTCTGCGCCATCGAGCTGGGCGCGGCCTGCCTGGTGCTGTGCCTGGATGCCCCGGTGTCCCGCACCATCGCCAAGCTGGCCGCCGACCGGGGCTGCACCATCATCAGCACCCCCTGCAACACCTACGAGGTGGCCCGCCTGATCAACCAGAGCGCGCCCCTGCGCCACTACATGGTGCGCGACAACCTGCTGACCTTCAGCCTGACCACCCCCATCGAGGAGGTGCAGAAGGTCATGGGTAAGGTGCGCCACCAGTACTTCCCGGTGCTGGACGCCAAGGGCCGCTACTACGGCATGATCAGCCGCCGCAACCTGCTGAATCTGCGCCGCAAGCAGCTGATCCTGGTGGACCACAACGAAAAGACCCAGGCCGTGGATGGCTTCGAGCAGGCCGAGATCCTGGAGATCATCGACCACCACCGCCTGGGCAACCTGGAGACCAGCGGCCCGGTGTACTTCCGCAACCAGCCGGTGGGCTGCACCGCTACCATCGTGTACCAGATGTACACCGAGCAGGGGGTGGAGATCGCCCCCAACATCGCGGGCATCCTGTGCAGCGCGATCCTGTCCGACACGCTGATGTTCCGCAGCCCCACCTGCACCCCCATGGACGAGGGCGCGGCCCGGGCGCTGGCCCGCATCGCCGGCGTGGAGGTGGAGCAGCTGGCCGCCGAGATGTTCGAGGCCGGCGAAAATGTGGACGGCCGCACCGAGGTGGAGGTCTTCCAGCAGGACTTCAAGGTGTTCACCAACGGCGACCTGCACTTCGGCGTGGGCCAGGGCAGCTACGTCAGCGACAAAAACCGCGACAAGGCCAAGGCGCTGCTGGGTCCCTTCCTGCCTGAGGCCATGCACAGCGAGCACGTCCAGATGATGTTCTACATGTTCACCAGCGTGCTGGACGAGAGCACCGACGTGCTGTTCTACGGCAAGGGCGCCGAGGAGCTGATCACCAGCGCCTTCGGGGTGAAGGCCGAGAACGGCATGGTCACCCTGCCCGGCGTCATCAGCCGCAAAAAGCAGTTCATCCCCGCGCTGCTCAACCGCCTGCAGCAGGGCTGAGCCCGCCGCACCTCCCATATAAAATGACCCCCGCCCGTCCGGGCAGCCGCAAGGCATCCGGACGGGCGGGGGTTTTGTGCTTTTCAGGCGTGCATTCGGCAGAGGGCTTTGTGTCCTCCCGCAGCGCCGGACGGAAACTCAGCCGGCAGCATCGCCGCGCCAGCCCCCCGCACAAAAAAAGCAGCCCCCGCCCATCCTTTCGGAGGGCAGGGGCTGCTGTCAAATCACGCATCCGCCGGTTGGCGGTATGAGACTTGCCTCAAAAAGCAGGAATTACACCAGCTCGATGATGGCCATCTCAGCAGCGTCGCCGCGGCGAACGCCGGTCTTGATGATGCGAGTGTAGCCGCCATTGCGGTCAGCATACTTGGGGCCGATCTCGTCGATGACCTTCTTCGCAACGGTCTCTTTGGTGATGTAGGCAAACACCTGACGCTTGGAATGCAGATCGTCCTTCTTACCCAGGGTGACCATCTTCTCGGCCATGGAACGAACTTCCTTGGCGCGGGTGACGGTGGTCTCGATCTTGCCATTCTCAAACAGGTAGGTAACCATGGCGCGCAGCATCGCTCTGCGGCTGTCGCTGGTTCTGCCGAGCTTTCTAGTACCGGGCATCCCGTTTCACTCCTTTGCTGTAATTACTCGTCGTCTTTGGTAAGGGAGAAGCCCAGGGTTTCCAGCTTAGCCAGAACCTCCTCCAGGCTCTTCCGACCGAGGTTGCGGACCTTCATCATGTCGTCCTCGGATTTGCTGATCAGATCCTCCACGGTATTGATACCGGCGCGCTTCAGGCAGTTGAAGGAACGCACGCTCAGGTCCAGCTCCTCGATGGTCATCGTCAGAGCCGCAGCCTTGGTGTCCTCATCCTTCTGCACCAGGATCTCGGTGCCCATGGTCTCCTCAGACAGGTTGGCGAACAGGTTCAGGTGCTCGGTGAGGATGCGGGCAGCCAGGCTGACCGCCTCCTGGGCACTGCTGGTGCCGTCCGTCCAGACCTCCAGGGTCAGCTTGTCGTAGTCAGTGATCTGACCGACGCGGGTGTTGTCCACCGCATAGTTGACCTTCAGGACCGGGGTGTAGATGCTGTCGGTGGGAAGAGTGTTGATGTCGTTCTTCTCCATCACAGCGGCCTTATTGCGCTCGGCAGGCACATAGCCGCGGCCCTTGGCGAAGGTCAGCTCCATGGTGAGCTTGCCGTTCTCGCCCAGGGTGGCGATGTGCCAATCGGGATTCAGGATCTCGATCTCATCCGTCTGCTTAATGCTGCCAGCCGTCACCTCGCACTCACCGGCCGCCTCGATGCGGACGGTGACAGGACCCTCAGAGAACAGCTTCGCAGCCACGCCCTTCAGGTTCAGCACGATCTCGGTGACGTCTTCTTTCACACCTTCAACGGTGCTGAACTCATGCACAACACCATCGATCTTCACACTGGTAACAGCAACGCCGGGAAGCGACGAGAGAAGGACACGCCGTAAGCTATTGCCCAAAGTCGTACCGAAACCACGCTCCAGCGGCTCCACGACGAACTTGCCGTAGCGGCCATCCGGGCTCAACGAGGCGGTATCGATTCTGGGACGTTCGATCTCCATCATATAAAAACCCTCCATGGTGGGCTGGCCAAAAACGGCCAGCCGTGTATTCGCGTTCCCTTTGTATCCAGTGGATTACTTGGAGTACAGCTCGACGACCAGATGCTCAGCGACCTCGAAGTCCAGATCGCTGCGCTCAGGCAGGCGGACCACGGTGCCCTTCAGCACGTTGTTGTCATCGCGGGTCAGCCAGCCGGGCAGGGTGACGATGGGAGCATCGGCACCGACCAGCTTGGCAAACTTGGCGGAAGCGCGGCTGCGCTCACGCACTTCGATCACGTCGCCGGCCTTCACCTGGTAGGAAGGAATGTTGACCTTCTTGCCGTTCACGGTGAAGTGAGCATGGTTCACCAGCTGACGGGCGTCACGGCGAGTGGAAGCGTATCCCAGACGGAACACCACATTGTCCAGGCGGCACTCCAGGATCTGGAGCAGGTTGGTGCCGGTCTGGCCCTGACGGCGGGCAGCCTCGACGTAGTAGCCGTAGAACTGCTTCTCCAGCACGCCGTAGATGAACTTCAGCTTCTGCTTCTCTTTCAGCTGCAGGCCGTACTCGGACTGCTTCTTGCGGAAGTTCTTGCTGTCGGCGTTGCGGGTGGTGGTCTTTCTGGCATAGCCCATAACTGCAGGGGAAATACCCAGAGCCTTGCAGCGCTTCGCGATGGGCTGAGAATTCTTAGCCATATTCAGTTACCTCCTTCAATAATCAGATGCGGCGGCGCTTCGGGGGGCGGCAGCCGTTGTGGGGGACGGGGGTAACGTCCTTGATCATGGTTACCTCCAGGCCGGTCGCCTGCAGAGCGCGGATCGCAGCCTCGCGGCCGGCGCCGGGGCCCTTAACGTAGACCTCAACGGTCTTCATGCCATGCTCCATCGCGACCTTTGCAGCAGTCTCTGCAGCGGACTGGGCGGCGAAGGGAGTGCTCTTGCGGGAACCACGGAAGTTCAGACCGCCGGAGCTGGCCCAAGAAACGGTGTTGCCCTGAGTATCGGTGATGGTAACAATGGTATTGTTAAAGGTACTCTGGATGTGGGCAGCGCCGCGCTCGATGTTCTTGCGCTCACGCTTTTTGGTGCGAACAGCGCCCTTTTTAGCAGCAGCTTTGGTTGCCATTTCTGTTCCTCCTTATGGTTACTTCTTCTTGTTGGCGACAGTACGCTTCGGACCTTTGCGGGTACGGGCATTGGTCTTGGTGCGCTGGCCGCGAACGGGCAGACCCTTGCGATGACGCACACCGCGGTAGCACTGGACCTCAACCAGACGCTTGATGTCCAGAGCAACGGCGCGGCGCAGGTCGCCTTCCACCATAATGTTGTTCTTGTCGATGTATTCACGGATCAGGGTCTCCTGGTCCGCAGTCAGATTCTTCACACGGGTATCGGGGTCGATACCGGTGTCAGCCAGGATCTTGGTCGCAGTGCTGCGGCCGATGCCGTAGATATAGGTCAGACCGATCTCAATCCGCTTCTCGCGGGGCAGATCAACGCCAGAAATACGTGCCATGATTAGCACACCTCCATAATCATCCCATGTCAATGTCGGGGCCTGCGCCGGGACTCTACGCACTTGACCCCCTGCGTCAATCTTTAAGCCAGCGTAAACGCTTAGCCCTGACGCTGCTTATGCTTGGGGTTCTCGCAGATGACCATCACGCGGCCTTTGCGCTTGATGACCTTGCACTTTTCGCAAATCGGTTTCACGGAAGGCTTGACCTTCATGATGCTAACCTCCTTTTAAACGGCGGTTATTTAGACCGCCAGGTGATGCGCCCCTTCGTCAGGTCGTAGGGCGACATTTCCAGTGTAACCTTGTCACCGGGAAGGATGCGGATAAAATTGGTCCGCAGCTTGCCGGAGATATGTGCCAGCAGCCGATGGCCGTTTTCCAGCTCCACCCGGAAGGTGGCGTTGGGCAGCGCCTCAACCACTCTGCCTTCTACCTCGATGACATCTTCTTTAGACAAGCTCGTAGCCTCCTCTAGAGTTTCAAACAGGGCGCGTCGCGTCATACGCCGCGATGGCCTCGCTGAGCTGTTGGTCGTCGGTCAGCGCCTCACCGCACAGGACGCAGCCCGTGGGGGCCAGATGCTGCAGCTTCTTGCGCTTGGGCTTCGCGATCGGGCGCGAAGTGCCGTTGGCAAGCAGTGCGATCTGTCCGTCCAGGGCCAGCACCGCGAAGGTGCGTGTCTTGTCCCGTCCGGCTTTGGAGCGAACCAGCTGTCCCTTTACCAGGTCCATCAGGGTTCCTCCCAGCCAATGGTGAGGATCTCGGGCCCGGCGGGCAGGATGGCGATGGTGTGCTCAAAGTGAGCCGCCAGGCCGCCGTCCGCCGTTACGACCGTCCATCCATCGGATAAGGTCTTCACGGAGTGGTGCTTCTGGTTGACCATGGGCTCGATGGCAATGGTCATGCCGCTGACCAGCCGAGCGCCGCGGCCCGGGGTACCGAAATTCGGCACTTCCGGATCCTCGTGCAGCTCCTTGCCCACGCCGTGCCCAACAAACGTGCGCACGACCGAGAAGCCGTTCTCCTCCACATAAGACTGCACCGCGTGGCCGATGTCACCCACACGATTGCCGGCGACCGCAGCGGCAATGCCGCGGTGCAGGCTCGCTTTGGTCACATCCAGCAGGCGCTGGGCCTCGCTGTCCACCTTGCCGCAGGCAAAGGTGCAGGCGTTGTCGCCGTTGAAGCCTTCGATGGCAGCCCCTGTGTCGATACTGACAATATCGCCCGGCCGGATCTGGCGCTTATGGCTCGGGATCCCGTGGATGACCTCATTGTTGATGCTGATGCAGGCCGTCCCCGGGAAGCCGTACAGGCCCTTGAAGTTGGGCTTGGCTCCCTGCCGTTTGATATAGTCGAACATGATTTTGTCCAGGTCGGCGGTCGTCATGCCGGCCTCGATGGACTGCCCTGCCAGCCGCAGCGCCGCCGCGCTGATCGCGCAGGCCTTTCGCATTTTGGCCAGCTCCTGGGCTGTTTTGAGTTGGATCACTGCCTTACGCCTCCAGTTCCTTCAGGATCTGAGCGGTGATCTGCCCGATCTCCTTCTGGCCTTCGATCACGATCAGCTTGCCGCGCTCGCGGTAGAACTCCACCAGCGGCTCGGTCAGCTCGTGATAAACCTTCAGTCGGTCCAGCACGGTGGCGGGCTCGTCGTCCTTGCGGACGATCAGGCTGCCGCCGCAGCGATCGCACAAGCCTGCCTTGTGGCTGGGCTTGAACTCAACGTGATAGGAGGCGCCGCATGCACTGCACACCCGGCGGCCGCCCATACGCTTGATGATGTTCTCGTCGGGAACTTCGATGTCGAGGACCTTGTCGATCTCAACACCCATCTGCTCCAGGGCTTCGGCCTGAACGACGGTGCGGGGCATGCCGTCCAGGATGAAGCCGTTTTTGCAGTCGTCCGCCTCGAGACGTTCCTTGATGATGCCGATGACCACCTCATCGGGGACCAGCTTGCCGGCGTCGATGAAGCTCTTCGCCTTGGTCCCCATCTCCGTGCCCTCCTTAACGGCGGCGCGGATGATGTTGCCGGTGCTGATCGCAGGGATCTGCAGCTTGTCGCAGATGATCTCAGCCTGCGTACCTTTGCCGGCGCCGGGGGCACCCAACAGGATCAGTTTCATGGAAAACTCCCCCTTTCGGGATATCACTCAAGGAAACCCTTGTGATGGCGCATCAGCATGTAGCTCTCCAGAGTGCGGCTGGTATCCAGAGCCACGCCGACCACGATCAGCAGGCTGGTGCCGCCCAGCTGGATGGAGATGCCCATCAGGTTGCCCAGAACGATGGGCGTCGCGGCGATGACCGCCAGGAACAGCGCGCCCACGAAGGTGATCTTGCCAAGAGTCTTGGTGATGAAATCACTGGTGGGACGGCCGGGGCGGATGCCGGGGATGGTGCCATTGTTCTGACGCAGATTGTTGGCGATCTCGACAGGATTGTACTGGATCGCAACATAGAAGTAGTTGAAGCCGATGATCAGCAGCACATAGATGACCGCGTACACCACGCTGGTGTAGCTGAAGGTCTCAAAGAAAGCATACCAGAAGGGATGCTCGGCCTGACTCACGTTCAGGAAGCCGCCGATCATGCTGGGGATGCTGCACAGCGCGCTGGCGAAGATGACGGGCATAACGCCGCTCATGTTCACCTTGATGGGAATGTAGCTGGACTGACCGCCGTACATCTTGCGGCCGACCACCTTCTTGGCGTACTGCACCTGGATGCGGCGCTCGGCGTGAGTGATGATCACAACGAAGACCACGGACGCGATGGCCAGGACCAGCAGCAGAGGCAGGAAGACATAGTACTGGGGCTGACCGGCAGCGCCCAGAGCCAGCATATTGACCACCATGCTGTAGATACCGCTCCAGTTGGAGATGATACCGGTGAAGATCAGCAGGGAGACACCGTTGCCGATGCCCTTTGCATCGATCTGCTGACCCATCCAGGTGACCAGCTGAGAACCGGCGGTGAAGGTCAGGATGATGACCGCAGCGCTGAACCACTGCTCCCAGCCGGTGGTGTAATGCAGCGCACCCATGCGCAGCAGGATGAAGTAGTAACCGATGGCCATCACAACGGCGATGCCCAGAGCGGTGTACTGGGTGATTTTGGTAAGCTTGCGGCGTCCCTCTTCACCCTCCTTGGCCAGGTTCTCCAGGTAGGGGATAGCCACCGTGAGAAGCTGGATGATGATGGAGGAGTTGATGTAGGGGGACACACCGAGGGCGAAGACTGCGCACTGACTCAGCGCACCGCCGGACATCATGTTCAGGTAACCCAGCATCTCGGTCTCAGCGAAGAAAACGCTCAGCACCTCGGGGTTGATGTAGGGAACCGTGACAGCACAGCCCAGCCGGAACAGAACCAGGATCATCAGGGTGTACAGGATCTTCTTGCGCAGATCCTCGATCTTCCAGGCATTCCGAAAAGTCTCAAACACCTCAGATCACCTCGGCCTTTCCACCTGCCTGCTCGATCTTCTCCTTAGCGGAGGCAGTGTAGGCGGCGGCCTTGACGGTGACAGCCTTGGTCAGCTCGCCGTTGCCCAGGACCTTGACGCCGTCCTTCACCTTCTTGATGATGCCGGCGGCCTTCAGGGCCTCGGCGTCGATGACGCTGCCGGCCTCAAAACGCTCCAGATCGCTCACCTTGATGGTAGCATACTCGGTAGCAAAAATGTTGTTGAAACCGCGCTTGGGCAGACGACGCTGCAGGGGCATCTGGCCACCCTCGAAACCGGCCTTCTTGGCGCCGGAGCGGGCCTTCTGGCCCTTGTGGCCGTAGCCGGCGGTCTTGCCATTGCCGCTGCCGTGGCCGCGGCCCTTGCGCTTCGCAGCAGTGGTAGCGCCCTCAACGGCCTTCAGTTCATGAAGTTTCATTTGCGTGCACCTCCTTGCTGTTTACGCTTCGGTCACAGCCACCATGTGGGAGATCACCTTGATCTTGCCGTTGGTGGCAGCGTTGTCGGGCTGGATGGTGGAATCACCGATCTTCTTCAGGCCCAGGCTGAGTGCGGTAGCGATCTGCTTCTCGCTGCGGCCGGACAGGCTGCGCACCAGCTTAATGGTCAGGTTCTTATCTGCCATGATTCAACCCCTCCTTAACCCAGAATCTCTTTGACAGTCTTACCACGCTTGGCGGCAACGGCCTCAGCGGTGGTCAGGCTGCGCAGGCCCTGGAAGGTGGCGGCAACCACATTGCAGGGGTTGTTGGAACGCAGGCACTTGGTGCGGATGTCCTTGACACCGGCGCACTCCAGAACGGCACGCACAGCGCCGCCGGCGATAACGCCGGTACCGGGGGCGGCGGGACGCATCAGCACGCGGCCAGCGCCGAACGCACCCACGATCTCGTGGGGGATGGTGGTGCCCTTCAGCTCCACCTTGAACATGTTCTTCTTGGCGGCTTCGATGCCCTTGCGAATGGCCTCGGGGACCTCACCGGCCTTGCCCATGCCGTAACCAATATTGCCCTTACCGTCGCCCACGACGACCAGCGCGCTGAACTTCATCACGCGGCCGCCCTTAACGGTCTTGGAAACACGGTTGATCGCAACGACCTTTTCGATCATGCCGTCGTCGATTCTATCATTTCTCTGCATGATGGTCTCCTCCTTACAGCTTCAGGCCGCCCTCACGGGCACCCTCAGCCAGAGCCTTAACGCGGCCGTGATACACGAAACCGCCACGGTCGAACACCACGGTGGTGATGCCCTTGGCCAGAGCCTTCTCGGCGATCTTCTTGCCGATCTGGTTGGCAGCCTCGATGTTACCGCCGAAGCCCTCGAAATCCTTGTCCATGGTGGATGCGCTCACCAGCGTCACGCCGGCAACGTCATCGATGATCTGGGCATAGATATGCTTGGAGGAGCGGAACACGTCCAGACGGGGACGCTCAGCAGTGCCGCTGATCTTGCCGCGAACGCGGCGATGGCGGCGCAGGCGAGCGACGTTCTTGTCAGCCTTATTAACCATAGTCTTTCACTCCTTACCTTATTTCTTGCCCTTACCGGCCTTGCCTTCCTTGCGGATGATGCGCTCGCCGGCGTACATGATGCCCTTGCCCTTGTAAGGCTCAGGAGGACGCTTCTCGCGGACTTCAGCCGCGAACTGACCGACCTTCTGCTTGTCGATGCCCTTGATGATGATGGTGGTGGCATCGGGAGCCTCGATCTGGATGTCCTCATTCTCAGACATGATGACCTGATGGGAGTAGCCCAGGTTCATGACCAGGTCCTTGCCCTGCTTCTGAACACGGTAGCCAACGCCCTTGACTTCCAGCTTCTTCTCGAAGCCCTTCACAACACCCTCGACCATGTTGGCGATGTTGGTGCGGGTCAGGCCGTGGAGGCTGCGGGCCTCCTTCTCGTCGTTGGGGCGGGTAACCACAATCTCAGCACCCTCGACCTTCACGGTCATCAGGGGATGAAACTTGGAATTCAGGGTACCCTTGGGGCCCTTCACGGTGATCTCGTTGCCGTTGACGGCAACCTCGACACCCGCGGGAATGACGATGGGTTTTCTTCCGATTCTCGACATTGTCTTCTTGCCCCTTTCTTACCACACGAAGGCCAGCACTTCGCCGCCGACGTGGGCAGCGCGGGCAGCCTTGTCGGTCATAACGCCCTTGGAAGTGGAGATGATCGCGATGCCCAGGCCCTTCATGACCTTGGGCATATCCTCGCAGTTGGTGTAGATACGCAGGCCGGGCTTGGAAACGCGGCGCAGGCCGGCGATGACGGGAGCGCCGTTCTCCTGGTACTTCAGGGTCAGCTTGATCATACCCTGCTTGTTGTCCTCAGTCACCTGCATACCCTTGATGTAGCCCTCGTCAACCAGGATCTGGCAGATCGCCTTCTTCAGGTTGGAAGCGGGGACCTCAACAGAAGGGTGTTTGGCAGTGCTGGCGTTGCGGATGCGGGTGAGCAGGTCCGCGATAGGATCGGTGATTTGCATGCCACTAACCTCCTTGTGGTTTTGTGTTTGTTTTGGTTTGTTCGTACCAATGTCCGGGCCGCTTGCGCGCCCCGGACTTTATTGTAAAGATCCCGGATGGGATGTTTACCAGCTGGCTTTCTTCACGCCGGGAATCTCGCCCTTGTAGGCCAGTTCGCGGAAGCAGATACGGCACACACCGTACTTACGCAGGTAAGCATGGGGACGGCCGCAGATCTTGCAGCGGTTGTAAGCACGAGTGGAGAACTTGGGCTCACGCTGCTGCTTGAGTTTCATAGAAGTCTTGGCCACAGTTGTACCCTCCCTTAGTTAGCGAAGGGGGCGCCCAGAGCCTTCAGCAGCTCCTTGGCCTCCTCATCGGTCTTGGCGGTGGTGACG
>JAFUQL010000307.1 GCA_017472375.1 Oscillospiraceae bacterium
ACTTGTTGCCGGTGTTGGTGCGGGCGGGGTCCTCGCATCCCTCCACCGGGTTTCCGTCGCCATCCAACGGGTCGCCGTTCAGGTTCACCTTGGTCTCGTCCAGGGTCAGGTCGATGTTTCCGTAGGTGAAGGTGTTGGTCACCGGGCCGGTATCGGCGATCAGCCAGGCCAGCGTGCCGCCGATGGCGCAGCCGATCATCAGCACCAGGGCCAGCAGCAGCGCCGCCAGCTCCAGGCCGTGCCGTCTCTCCTTGTTCATGGTCGTGTTCCTCCTTTCTCCGGTATTTGCAGGGGGTCTATTTCAACAGGCGGAGGAACACGCTTCCTTCGCGGCTGTGAAATCAGGGTTCGGGGTCGGCCGGGGGCTGCAGGTCGCCCTCCGCCCAGCCCAGCTGCTGGTTGAAGGCGCTCCACGCGGCGTCCTCGCCGTCCAGCGCGGCCGCCTGCACCGCGTGCGCCGTGACCACGATGCGGAAGTCGTCCTCCGGGCCTTCGCCGCCCTGCAGGGCTTTCAGCTCGGCCCCGGTGACGGTGCCGGGCACCTGCAGCCCGGTGAACAGCGGCTCAAGGGGCAGGGCCTCGGCGCCGCCGGTCACCGTCTCGTGGTAGCGGAACTCAAAGGAGATGGTGCCGGCTTCCTCGTCGTACACAAAGCCGTTGTAGCGCCACACCTCCGGCTTCCAGCCGACCAGCAGGTCGGCGTAGTCGGTCAGGCCGTGGGCCGGCTCGTCCAGGATGGCCTGCACCGCCGGGGCGTTGTGCACCGTCATCACCATGCGCAGGTGGCTCTCCACGCTGCCGGGCTCCACGGTCACGGTGGGGTCTTTCAGGTACACCTTGCCGGGCAGCAGCTTGTACGTGTTGCCGGTGCCGGTGCGGGCGGGTTCCTCGTCTTCCTCCACCGGTTTATTGTCGGCGTTCAGCGGGTCGCCGTTCGTGTTCACCTTGGTCTCATCCAGAGTGATGTTCACCGAACCGACGGTGAATGTGTTGGTCACACTGTCCCGGTCCGAGAGCCAGGCCAGCGTGCCCAGCACGCCGCCCGCCAGGGCCAGCGCCACGCACAGGGCCGTCAGCAGCAGTGTTTTGTTCCGGTTCATAAGCCTTCCCCTTTCTCAGGTCGTTTGGTCCACACGCCCAGCAGGTCGGGCAGCAGCAGCATCAGCACCAGCAGCGCGCCGCCGGCCATCACGCCGTAGCGGCCCGAAGCGGTCTGCAGCCAGGCGGCCAGGTAGCCCAGCCGGGGCACCGCCCACACCACCCGGCCAATGACGTTTTCGGCGGGCACGGGGGTGGGGTCCTCCACCTCGTTGGCGTCGCCCTTGGTGCGGTAGCTGGGCCCGTCCACGCCGGGCAGCACCTCCACGATGCGGTGGGTCACCACCGTGCCCTCGGCCAGCCGGAAGGTGATCACATCCCCCACGGCCAGCTCGCCGGGGTCGGCGGCCTGTACGTAGATCATCGAGCCGGTGGGGCAGGCCGGCTCCATGGAGCCGGACAGCACCGAGTAGCCCTGCAGGCCCACCAGCCTGCCACCCACCAGCAGCAGCGCCAAAACCACCGCTGCCGCGATCAGCAGGGTGGTGAACAGATTCCAGATCGTTTTCAGTTTCAAAGTTTCTTCGCTTTCCCCCTGCGCCCGGCGCTGTGTATATACGCCGCCGGGTGCGGGTATCCTGTCAGTCAAAAAAAGAGCCTGACCTTCGCAGAATGTTCCCATATGCGAAGGTCAGGCTCTTTTTGTCATCCGGCCGCCGAAAATCACCCCTGCAGGACCAGATTTTTGACCACGAATGGTTTGATCCCGGCGTTCATTTTAAAGAAGTGCAAGGCGGGCCATGCAGCTCTGCTTCTGCTCGAAGGAGGAGTGGACGTACCGGTTCAGGGTCGTCTTGACGTCCGCATGGCCCAGGATCTCGGAGAGGGTCTTTGCATCAAAGCCGGCCTCCACGCAGCGGGTGGCGAAGGAGTGCCGCAGGGTGTGGAAGGTGACCCCCTCCAGCCCGCAGTCGGCGGCCATGCGGGCGAAGCGCTGCTGCACGACCCGCGGCTCGGCCCAGGGGCTGCTGCGGGTGTACAGCACATAGCCCTCCGGCCGGCGGAACTGCTCCACATAGGGGAGGAGGAACGCCGGCAGCGGCACCTCCCGCCGGGAGGACGCGCTCTTTGGCTCGCTGACCATCACCCCGGTGTGGCCGTCGTCTCCCCGCAGGCGCTGCATGGTCTTGTTCACCCGCAGGGCGGTGGGGGTCACGTCCGCCCAGGTCAGGGCGCACAGCTCGCCCACCCGCAGGCCGGTGTACAGCGCCAGCAGCACCCCAAAGCGGAACAGATCCATGTCCTGCAGCAGATAGCCGGTCAGATGGGCCTGCTGTTCCCGGGTCAGCACCGCTGCTTCGTGCTTTTCTTCCCGCAGCAGCTCCACCCGGGGCAGGATGAGGCCGTAGGCCCCGCCGGCAAACTCAAAGGCCTGCCCCAGCACGATGAGCAGATCGTTCACGGTGCGCGGGGAGAGGGGGCCGCCGTCGGTGCGGCCGTGGGCCAGGCGCTCGGCGGCGAACTCCTCCAGCATCGCCCGGGTGACCAGCGACAGCGGCGCCCAGCCCAGCCGGGGCAGGATGTGCCGCTGCACCACCCCCTCGTATTTGCGGTAGGTGGACAGCTTCACCCGGCCGCGGACCGAACCCAGCCAGTCGTCCATCAGGTCGGCCACGGTAATGGCAGGCGTGCCCCGCGGGGGCGGCGGCTGCGCCAGCAGGCAGTTTCGCTGCTTGGCCTTCACCTTGCGGTAACTGTCGGCGTAGACCGAACCGTACCGCTTGCGGCCGTCCGGGCCGACCCCTTTCACATAGCGGGCCTCCCAGCGCCCGTCCTTGCGCTTGTAGATGCATTCACCTCGTCTTGGCATATTGGGGAACACCTCCTTGACCAAAATCCTGACCACAAATGCACGCGCAGCGCCCCCGCGCCGGCTCTGCGGCGTTAACATGGGTCAATCTTTTTTCGTAAATTGAATTAAACATCCAATTTGCATTGAATTTTGTCTGCCCGTATGCTATGATAGCATTGTATCGAAATGACGCCTGCCCCTCTTTTTCGCGGGTTTGACCGGTGATTTTTCATCGCATATGGGAACATTCCCTGAACCCACCGCGGCCCGGCGGCGGGCCTTTTGCACAAAAAAACAACGCCCCGCACACCGTAAGTGTGCGGGGCGTTTTTTTGGCGCGGTGATGGTCCCCCCAATGACAGGACCCCGCCCCTCCGGTTTGCGCGGAGGAGCGGGGCCCTGTGCATTGTGTGAGAAACGAAAGGAAGGAAAGTATCCGCGCCCCATCAAAGAGTCTCGCGGAGAAATCAGCTTCTGTATGCCCGCCGGGGGCTGCATCCCGGCCGGCAGGGTGGATACGGAAGGGCCAGATGCTCATCTCAAAAGGCCCATTCCACGGACCCGGCTTTGTATTCCGGATCCCCCCCACAACCATCATATTCGACCGGGGCGGAGCTTTTCAATTTATGTAATTATTCCGGCGGTTTTGTAGCTAACGTTCCCGCAGATGGGGCTCAGCGGGCGTACTGGTAGCGCAGCGAGGGCCGGCCGCCGGTGCGGTAATCGATGGTGGACAGGATCTCCCCCGTCTCCACCATGTAGTTCATGTAGCGGCGCACCGTGATGCGGGACAGACCCACCGCCTCGGCGATCTGCTCGCTGGACCAGGTGTGCTCCCGGTTCTCCATCAAAAAGCCCCGGATCATCCGCAGGGTGGCCTCGTTCAGGCCCTTGCCCAGCCGGGCCTGCTCACTCTGGGCGCTCTGGGCCTGCACCAGCCGGTCGATGGCCTCCTGGCTCATGTTGTCGCCGTGGCCCTCCAGCATCTGGCGGCTCTGCACGAACTTCTCCATGGCCTGCTGGAAGCGGGCGTACTCGAAGGGCTTGATCAGGTAGTCCAGCACGCCCCGGCTGAGCATGTTGCGCACGATGTGGGTGTCGCTGGCCGAGGTGACCATGATGATGGACGGGCTGTGCCCGGCGGCGTGCATCCGGTCCACAAACTCCACGCCGTTCACAGCGGGGGTGTAGTAGTCCAGAATGACCAGATCGGCCCGGCCATTCTCCAGCCACTCCAAGGCCTGCTGGCCGTTTTTGAACATTCCTGCCACCCGGAACGCCCGGTCGGTCTCCACATACTGCCGGTCGATGGCAGCGACCATGGGATCGTCCTCTACGATGATGACATTGTACATTGTTTCAATCCTTTCTCTCCGGTCTGGTAAACGTCAGGGTAAAGCAGGTACCGGCCTGCTCCTCGCTGTCCACCTCGATGGTGCCGCCGTTCTCCTCCACGAGCTGGGCGATCATATACATGCCCAGGCCGCGGCCCTCGCCCTTGGAGGACACGCCCTTTTCAAAAATATGGTCCCGCACCTCGGGGCGGATGCCGCCGCCGGTGTCCTCGCACAGCACCAGGTTGCAGTCCGGCCGGCAGTAGATGGAGAGCTTGATCTCCTTCACCTCGGCATCGCCGCCGCTCAGCTCCTCGATGGCATTCTCCAAAAGGTTGCCCACGATGGTCACGCAGTCCTCCACCTTCAGCAGCATGTCCTCCTCCCGGCAGATGCTGTCCGGGGTGAGGCGCAGCAGGATGCCCAGCTCGGCGGCGTGCATCATCTTGCCGATGATGAGGGCGCACAGCCGGGAGTTGCGGATGCTGTCGGCCGTCTGCCGGATGGACTGGCTGGACACCAGGCTGCTGTTCACGATGAAGTCCATGGCGCGGCGGGTCTCGCCCGTCTGCAGATAGCCCAGGATGATGTGCAGCTTGTTCATGAACTCGTGGTTGAAGAAGCGCAGGGTGTCCAGCATATAACGGGTGCCGGACAGTTCATCCGACAGCCGGCGCATCTCGGTCTTGTCGTTGAGGATGCTCAGGGTGCCGGTGAGCCCGGCCTCGCCCTGCAGGGGGATCTCGCTGAGCAGCACCGGGTGGTCGCCCACCATGCAGGAGCGGTTCCGGCTGCCCAGGCCGCTCTGGGCCACCTGCACGCAGCGGCTCTCGCGGAACAGCTCGGTCAGCGTGGCGCCCACGGCCAGCGGGCCGTCCAGCCCCAGCAGCCGCCCGGCCGTCTGGTTGGAGAACAGCACCCTGCCCTCGCCGTCGGTGGCCACGATGCCGTCCGCCATGGCGTTCAGCACCTCGTCCTGCCGCAGGTACAGGTGCAGCAGGTCGCGGGGCAGGCGGCCGCCCAGCGAATCCACCAGCAGGTCCATGATGCCCCGGCTGAGCAGGGCCGCCACCATGGCCGACAGGGAGAAGATGACCAGGATGGGCAGGGTCAGGCCCAGGTACTGCTGCCACACGCCGGACATGAACACCGATGCGGTGACATAGCCCAGAATGGTGCCGTCTGCGCTGCGGATGGCGTGGAAGGCGCGGCGCTGCTGGCCCTGAGTGCCGTAGCCCACGGTGATGTAGGGCTCGGCGCCGTTCAGGATGTCCTTCTCCTCGCCCTCCACATAGGTCTCGCCGCCCAGGCTGCGCTGGGTGTGGTAGAAGCGCACGCCGTCGCTGCCGTACACGGCCAGCACGTCCAGGTCGTCGAAGTTCTCGGCCAGCTTGTCCAGGCCGCCCTTCACATCGGCGTCCGGGTAGCCGCGGCGCACCATGCGCACCACGCTGTCCAGCGAGGACACATAGGCCGCCACATTGCTGATGTTGTCGTCGATGCTCTTGCGCTGGCGGTTCACATCCAGGTACAGGGTGATGGCGAGCGCCACACACAGCACCGCTGCCGCCACCAGCATCACGCCGTAAAAGATCTGCTGCTCCAGTGAGAGCTTTTTGAACCGTGCGACCAAACGCCTCCCGCCTTTCAAAAATTTCCTTACTATTTTATTATAGGGTCGCAGGCGGCATGGCACAAGGCCCGGTAAGATTTGAAAAGATTACTTTAGTTTCGAAAGCCGCCAAAAGGCGTTTTTGCCCTATTCACTCGGTTGAAAGCCGGTCGAAATCTGTTATAATATATAGGAAATACTGCAATCTTGCGGTTTTTTTATTTTATACTGAGAAATGGAGGGTCACCCCATGACAAAACGCGGTGTCCTGGCAGCATGTCTGTTCCTGGCCGCGTCCCTTCTGATCACCGGCTGCGGCATTGCGGCCGGGTCTGTCTCTCAGTCTGTACCCACCACCCCCACCGTGCTGACCATCGGCACGGCGGACAGCGGCGGCACCATGTACCCGGTGGGCACTGTGCTGGCAGACGCTCTGACAGACCGCATCCCGAACCTGAAAGTAAATGTGAGCGCCTCCACCGGCTCGGCCGACAATGTGTCCGATCTGGCGGTGGGTGAGCTGGACCTGGCGCTGGTATCCGGCGACGTGGCCTACGCCGCCATAAACGGCACCGACGAGGAGACTCCCACAAATGAGGGGCTGCGCTGCATCGGCGCGGTGTACCAGAGCCTCTCCCAGTGGGTCGCCCCGCACAGCCTGCACTCGGAGTATGTGCATGACCTGGCCGGTCGGGTCATCGGCGTGGGGCCCGAGGGTTCCACCACCGAGCTGTCCGCAAGGATCGCCCTGAAGGTGCTGCAGCTGGACAGCCGCTCCACCGCAGTGAACTGCAGCCTGAACGAGGGCTACGAGATGCTGCGCAGCCGGCAGATCAACGCCATGCACAGCTTCAGCGGCTTCGAGACCCGCAGCGTGACCGAGGTCACCGACAATATGAACTGTGTGATCCTGCGCTACACCGAAGAGGAGCTGCGGAACATCCTCATCTACAACCCCTATTACTATCGGGCGGTGATCCCTGCAGGCACCTACAGAGATCAGACGGAAGACATCCCCACCTTCGGCGTGAAATGCCTGCTGTGTGTGGACGAGAGCATGGACGAGGAGCTGGTCTATGCCCTGACCGAAGCGCTGTGGGACAGCCGCAGCGACCTGAGCAGCGCAGAGCCCGCGCTGTCTGACCTGACGGAGGACAGCTTCGTCTGCGAGCAGCTCCCCATCCCCCTGCATGAAGGCGCCGCCCGGTTTTATCGGGACATCGGCGCGACCCGTTGAGTTCGCATCATCCGCATCCTTTCTAAGCGAACAGGCACCGGCCATTTGGTCGGTGCCTGTTCGCTTTTTTATTGGGTCTGCTCTGTGTGCAGCCCCAGCAGCAGGGCCGCCGCCGGGGGCAGCTCCACCCCGCCGCTGCACAGGCGGGTGGTCTCCCACACAAAGCTGCTGTCCCCATCTGCCAGCACCTGCCAATCGCCCTCGGGCAGGTGCACCCACTGGGGGTGCTGCGCCGCATTGACCAGCAGCAGCACCTGGGGCCAGGGGGCGGCGTTCTCCAGGCAGATGCCGGCGCAGTCGGGGCCGAGATTCGCCGCGAACCGCACCCGCTGTGCCGCCTGGGGGCTCTTGTCGAAAAAGGCCGGCAGCCGCTTGCGCAGGGCGATCAGCCCCCGGTAGTAGTCCACCAGCTCCTGGTTGGCCCAGGCGCGCTGCCAGTCCAGCCGGTTGAGACGGGCAGAGGCGTTGTAGGTGTTCTTCGCGCCGTGTTTGGTGCGGCCGAACTCCTCGCCCGCCAGCAGGAAGGGCCGCCCCTGGCAGCAGAAGTTGATGGCCGCCGCCAGCCGGTTGGCCCGCAGCACCTCCGGGGTGCGCGCCTCAAAGCGGCGCTGCCCGTCCAGGGTGAGCACCAGCTTGTCCCACAGGGTCCAGTCGTCGTGGCAGGACAGGTAGGTGATGGTCTGTTCGGCGGTGGGGAACTCCCGCCCCGCCCAGCCGGTGACACAGCGGTACAGGGCGTCGGCGTCCAGCCCGCCGCCGTTCGCAAAGCCGGCGGCGCGCTCGTCCATCAGGCCGCCCTTCACCGCGTCGCGGGTGTTGTCGCAGAAGGCCCCGATGCCCTCCAGCGCCCACAGATTGCCCTTGTGGGCCAGCCGGGTGCCGGGGCGCACCGCCGCCGTGCCGCCCGCCCAGGGCTCGCCGTACAGCAGCTTCTCGCCCTTGCCGAAGCGCCGGTCCAGCTCCCGGCGGATGCGCCGCATCTGGCCCACGTCCAGCAGGCCCATCAGGTCGAAG
>JAFUQL010000308.1 GCA_017472375.1 Oscillospiraceae bacterium
AAGGGCGCCATGACCCTGGACGGCAAGAAGCTGGTGGACCACAGCCAGGATCTGCTCAAGCGGATGCGCACCCCCATCGCCAAGGCCCTGCGGGACAGCGGCGTGGGTCGCAGCGAGCTGGCCGGCATCATCCCGGTGGGCGGAAGCTGTAAGATGCCGCTGGTGCAGCAGTATCTGACCCACCTGATGGGCAAGGCGCCCCGCCAGAACGCCCGCCCCGACACGGCGGTGGCGCTGGGTGCAGGTATGTACGCCGCCATGAAGGAGCGCAAGGCGGGCATCGCGGAGATGGTGCTCACCGACATTTGTCCCTTCACCCTGGGCACCAACATCCTGAACCGGGCCGACCCCAGCCGCGACCTGATGGCCCCCATCATCCGCCGCAACAGTGCCCTGCCCACCAGCCGCATCCAGCGGTTCTGTACGGTGAGCGAGAACCAGAAACAGGTGGACATCTCCATCTATCAGGGCGAAGGGATGCACTGCGACGAAAACCTGTGCCTGGGCAGCCTGTCCCTGCCGGTGCCCCCGGGCCCCGCAGGCAAGGAGAGCGTGGAGGTGCGCTTTACCTACGACATCAACGGCATTCTGGAGGTGGAGGTGAGCAGCATCACCACCAAGGAAAAGGCCAGCACCGTGCTGGTGGGCAAGGGCAGCGGCCTGACCGAGGAGGAAGCCCGCCGCCGTCTGACAGAACTGGAGGCCCTCAAGACCCACCCCCGGGAGCAGGAGCGCAACAAGCTGTTTATGACCCGCGCCCAGAAGCTGTTCACCGAGACCACCGGCGCGAAGCAGCAGGCGGTGGCCGCCATGCTGCTGAAATTCGAGGAAGCCCTCACCCGTCAGGCGCCTGCCGGGGTACTGAGCCGTATGATCCGGGAGGGCAACCGCCTGATGGATGAGGTGGAGCGCTCCATTCAGGACGATGTGCCGTTCTTCTTTAAGGAGGACGAGGACGACCTGCCCGAGGGCTGGAACGGAGAGGAGTAAGCCATGCGCTGTTGGCTCATTCTTGGCATCAAGCCCACGGCGGACCGGGCGATCATCCGAGCCGCCTACGCCAAAAAGACCCACGCCTGCCACCCGGAGGAGGATCCGGAGGGCTTTGCCGAGCTGCATGCGGCCTACTCTGAGGCCATGCGTTACGCCCGCGCCCAGTCTCGCCGAAGCGAGGCGGGGCTGCCCCCCGAACCGCCGGCACGCCCCGGCCGGGAGGAACCACAGGAGATCGGCGGCGAGGAGCCTGAAACGCCCGGCGGGACCTACGACTTCAGCAGTGCGGACACCCCCACACCCGCTGAAACGGCCCCCACTGCGCAGGAGGAATCTGCCCTTGCCGCACCGCCTGCTGAAACGGCAGAACCCCAGGAGGATCTGTTTGCGGGATACCGCTTCGGAGAAGCCCCTGAAACCGCCGAAGTCGCTGCGCCTCCGGCGGACGAGCCGCCTGCAGAGCACGCCCCGGCTGACCCGGGGCAGACGCCGCCGGAGGATCTGTTCGCAGGCTATCAATTCGCCGATGCCCCGCCGCTCCCCAGGCGGAAACCCTTGCCTGGGAGCAGAGGGGATGGGGCAGCCATTCCAAAGCGGAGCGTGGACGAGGAGGAAAAGCTGACCCATCTGCGCGAGCTGCTGGAGCAGATGCAGCGAAGCTCGGATACGCCTGCCGGGGATGCCGCCCCTGAAGCGCCCGCCCTGGCTGCGGACGCAGAGACACCTGCGGAGGCTTTGCCCTCTGCGGGGGTGCCCTCCGAACCTGCCACGGGAGGGGAGGGCACCACAGAGGGAGCGCCTGAGCCGCTTGCGGCAGAAGCGCCTGCCTCTGCCCCTGCGGAGGATGTCCCCGACGAAGCAATTCCGGAAAGCACCGATAGCCCTGGGATCCCCGATGACGGGGAGTACGACTTCGGTGACCTGCCCGCCGGGCCGGACAGCCTGTGGCAGGAGGAGGAAGAACCCATTCCCGAGGGCTTTGCGCGGACACGGGCAGAGGTGACCCGCCGCATTCGCTTTGAGAACAGTGAGGCGGCCGTTCTGTATCCCCTCAAGCATGGGCGGCTGCCCGCCCCGGAGCTGCTCATCGGCGGCGACCGGGAGCGCGCGGCCGAATACCCCGCCGATGCCCCTGTTGCCGCACCACCGCCCGCTGCTGCGCCTGATCCTGACCTGCCCAACGAGGTCGCAGGGGA
The DNA here is from genome assembly GCA_017472375.1 of Oscillospiraceae bacterium. Taxonomy (GTDB): domain Bacteria; phylum Bacillota; class Clostridia; order Oscillospirales; family Ruminococcaceae; genus SFJ001. The sequence continues at coordinate 2,190 of JAFUQL010000308.1, forward strand.
GAGCCCCAAGCCTGCACACCGGGTGCTGCGCATCGCCGGGTATATGACGGCGCTGCTGCTCCTGTTCGCATCCGGCTCGGATGCGGGCATAGGGCTTCGGCTGCTGCGCACTGCGGTGGTTGGCCTGATGCTGCTGGGCTGGGAGCAGCTTCTGCAGGAGAGGCTGCCCGGGGTGAAGCGCACGGCTGCCCGGCTGATGAGCCGCTGGAACGCCCACCTGAACCGGCGCTCTACCAGAAACTGCATTGCCTTTGCGCTGCTGTGCATGGGCCCGCTGCTGGTGCCGGAGCAGAGCCGCCCCTTTGGCGGGGGTGCGCTGTTCTGGCTGGTGGGGCTGAGCACCATGCTGTATGGCTTCGGTGTTCTGGCCCATGTCAGCCGCCGCTGGGGCGTGCCGCCCCGCCACAAAACGGCGGTCTGGTGGGTCACCCGCGGGCTGCAGACGTTTTGGTTCTGGGTGTTCTTCGCAGCCCTCGGCCCCGGCGTTGCAGCGGGCTTCCTGCTGAGCTGCCTGGCGGGCTGGCTGCTGGGCGCTGCGCCTAAAAAGCTGCCGCTCGGCCATGTCTGGGTCTGTTGGGCGGTGGCGTTCCTTCTGCTTGCTCTGGTGCCGGGCCTTGCCCTCAGCGGCTATGCAGAGGATCTGTACATGATGCTCATTCTGGGTGCTATGGCGCTGCCCCCTGTGGAGACTGCCCGCCGGGTCATCCAGAGAAGACTGACCCGTAAATAATAAAAACGCTCCCCGCACCGTTCCATTTTCCGGAACCGGTGTGGGGAGTGTTTTGTTATATCGTGAGATTTACAGCGTTTTCAGCACGCCGGTGGCCTCGTTGAAGGCGTTGATCAGCTCGTCCAGCCGGGCGGCCTGTGCGTGTACCGCATCCCAGGTGCCCTCGGTGTCGTACCACAGGGCGTTCAGTTCCTCGGCGGTGCGGCCCTGCTGCTCCACCCAGGTGTAGTATTTCAGGTTGTGTACCCGCTTGCGCTCGGCATAGGTCAACTCGAGCATGCTGTCGGTCTTGAGCCCCAGCATATGCAGGTGGTGATCCAGCATGGCCTCCTGCAGCGTGTAGGGGCCGTGTTCCCGGTTCAGCTCCTCGATGCGGCTGCCGTACATCACGGCGGAGTCGGTCAGCACGGTGCAGACCACATCCCGGTCGGTCAGTTCGTAATACTTGGCCAGCTTGATGCAGCACAGCAGGTTGGCGATGCCGCTGATGCCGAACCAGGTCAGCTGTTCGATCAGCTCTTCGGACAGGTGCAGCTGCTCCCGCAGATAGGTCTGACCCTCGGGGGTGTTGAACAGCCGCAGCAGGCGCTGGCTGTCCTCGTCGTCGATGGCGATGGCCATGTCGGTGTTTTTCACGTTGTGGATCCAGGGGATGTGCTTGTCGCCGATGCCCTCGATGCGGTGGCCGCCGAAGCCGTTGTTCAGAATGGTGGGGCACTGCAGCGCCTCGCCCACCGCCAGCTTCATGCGGGGGTACAGTTCCTTCAGGCGGTCGCCGCTGGAGAGGGTGCCCGCCGAGCCGGAGGTGAAGCAGGCGCCCGCCAACCGGTCGCCGGGGCGCTTGATGGCCTCGAACAGGTCGGCCAGTGCGTTGCCGGTGACGTTGTAGTGCCACAGGGGGTTGCCCATCTCCTCGAACTGGTTGAACACCATGTAGCCGGGGTCGCGCTTCAGCTCGTTGGTCTTGTCGAAGATCTCCTTCACGTTGGACTCGCAGCCCGGGGTGGCGATGACCTCCGCCCCGATGGAGTGCAGCCAGTCGAAGCGCTCGCGGCTCATCTCGGCGGGCAGGATGGCCACGCCCTGTGCGCCAAGCAGTTTGGAGTTGAAGGCGCCGCCCCGGCAGTAATTGCCGGTGGACGGCCAGACGGCTTTGTGGCGCTCCACGTCAAACTGGCCGGTGACCAGCCGGGGCGCAAGGCAGCCGAAGGACGCACCCACCTTGTGGCAGCCGGTGGGGAACCACTTGCCCACCATGGCCACAATGCGGCATTGCACACCGGTCAGCGCGCTGGGCAGCTCCACGTAGTTGGGGGTGGCTTGATACAGACCGCCGAACTCCCTGGCCTCGTTCTTCCAGCTGATGCGGAACAGGTTCAGCGGGTCCACATCCCACAGGCCGATGTTCTTCAGCCGGGCCTGCACCGCTTCGGGGATGGTCTCGGGGTGCTGCATCTGGGCGATGGTGGGGATGAGGATGCCGTTCTCCCGGGCCTTTTTCAGGTTGCGTTCCAGACCCTGACGGTCAATGCTGAGATCGATCATATGAAATGACCTCCTTACGTTGAACAATGGGACGCTGCCGGATCACAGCAGGTCGATGAGGCGGGTGTAGAAGCGGCAGGCGTCCTTGACCTTCTCGGGGTCGCAGCGCTCGTCCCGCATATGGGCCAGCTTGTATTCGCCGGGGCCGAACCCGATGGTGGGCACACCCATGCCCACGGGCACCACCGCGTTGGTGCCGAAATCCCAGAAATCATACTGTTCGGGTGCAGCGCCGAACACATCGGCGTAGGCCTGATCGCAGGTCAGCTTCAGCGGGGCGTCGTCCGCGATCTTCCAGGGGTCGTGGGCGGGCTCGTACACCAGTTCCACGCCCTTCCAGCTGGTGTGGCGCAGGGTGCCCGGCTCCCAGGTGGCGCGCTTGCCGGCGATGAGGGCATCCAGCTCGGCCTTCACCTTCTCCACGCTCTCGCCCAGACGCAGGCGGCGATCCAGGTAGATCTCGCACTCGTTGGGCACGGCGTTCAGGCTGGCGGTGATGCAGGAGATGTGGGTCAGC
>JAFUQL010000309.1 GCA_017472375.1 Oscillospiraceae bacterium
CCTGGAAACAGCGCACCTGCGCCAGCCCGTAGGCCACGGGGTCGCCGGTGTGCAGGAACTGAGTCTCGGTGATCAGCACCTGCTCCAGCAGGGGCACCGCCGCGGCGGGGTCGCGGTCCTGCAGGCAGATCTCCGCCTGGATGCGGCCGGCGGTGACCATGGCGGTCTGCAGGCGGCGGTCGGTGAGGGGAGGCAGGGCGTCGGCACAGGCGCGGCAGAAGTCCGCCGCCTGCGCGCTGCGGCCAAGGCGGTGGTACTGCTCGGCCAGGCGGGCGCAGCACACGGCCAGGTCGCCGCTTTTGACGGGCCGCGGTCCGCCCGCGGGCAGATACTCAGCCTGCCGATGGGCGGCATATCGGGCCAGTTCCAGTGCGGTGGTCAGGCAGTCGATGGCCTGTTCCGGGGCGGGGCGGTGTTGCTCCGCCAAATCAAGGATCTGCCGGGTCAGGGCGCCCTGCACCGCAATGGTCTGCCGGCGTTCTTCCATGCCGCAGGCGGTCAGCAGCCGGGGCAGGCAGACGGCCTCGTACAGGCTCAGGTGCCCGGCATCCTGTTCGTACAGGCGGCACAGCCCCTCGGCCAGCCGGGTCTGTCCGGCGGCGCGGCGGCAGGCGAACCGTCCGGCATCGGTGCTGTCCAGCCAGTCATAGAGATATTGGTGGGTGAAGGCCAGTGTCTCGCCGCCCAGCTCGCCCTGCCCGGTACGCAGCAGTACGCCCACCCGGCGGGTGAAGTCCCCCAATTCGTCCTCGTCCCAGCCCATCACCCGGCGCAGGGTCGCAGCGGGCAGGGGCACTGGGGCGGCCAGCAGCAGCCCCAGCGCGGGGCGGAACCGGGCGCGGTACTCGGTCTCCTCCGGGAAGAACCACCCGAACCAGCGGTGGAACACCTGCGCCAGGCCACTGGGCAGGGTTGCGGGGTCGTCCAGGGTCAGGCGGCCTGCCAGCAAGCCCTCGCACACCAGCTGCGCGTACAGAAAGATGCCGCCGCTGCGCTCACACAGTGCATCCAGCGCGGAGGGCCAGCCGGGCTGCGCACCGAAGCGGGGCGCAAGCACCTCCTCAAAGTAGGCGCGCAGATCGGCGCGGTTCTCCTCGCCGTCTCCGTTCAGCGCAAAGCAGGCCTGCTGCCCCAGCGCGGCAGTGACCGAGGCCACCCGGCGGCTGGTGACCAGCACCCGCAGCCAGGCGGGCAGGCGGGGCACATACTGGGCCAGCACCTCGGCCAGCGCGTTGTGCTCGGCGCGGCCACACTCGTCCAGCCCATCGATGAGGATGCAAAGGGTCTCGTGGCCGCCGTCCACCGTGGAGGCCAGCGGGTCGGCCAGCAGCAGGTCGAACAGCTCGGAGGGGGTCAGGACGCTCAGGTCCTTTTCCCGCTCCAGCCGCTCGGCCAGGATCACCCGGTAAGCGGGCAGGCGGCAGGCCAGCAGGTAGGCCAGCGTCTGGATGACGGTGTGAGGGGTGTTGAAATGGGGGCGGCTGTACTCACAGAAGAGGCCCGCCGCCGCCCGGGGGTTGTAGTGCAGGTAATGGGCGGAGAAAGCACTTTTGCCCACGCCTGGGTCGCCGTACAGCACACACAGGCGGGGGCCGGCGGGGTCGTCCAGCCAGGCCTCTACCTGCTCGGTGAGCCAGCGGCGGCCCACAAAGCGCTGCCCCAGCAGATGCTTCTGCTTGCTGGTGTCGTGGTAGACTGCCAGCTTGCTGCGCAGAGCCTCCATCTGCCCGGCGAAGCGGTAGCTCTCGTCGCTCTCCAGCACCCCGCACAGCTGCTCCATGCGGGCATCGAACCAGGGGCCGAAGTGCTCCTCACCCTCGGCCAGCCGCTCGCGCCAGTCCGACAGGTCCAGCCACTGGATGTGGCACACACTGGCCGGGGGCTGCACCTGCCGCTCCGGCTCCAGCAGGACGGTGTGGATGTTGCCGCCCCGCACGCCCACGGCGATGCTCAGCTCGTCCAGGCAGACGCCCGGGTCCCGCACCGAATGGCGGGACAGGCAGGCCACCACACCGTTGCTGGAGGCCACCCCGCTGGCGATGCGCTCCCGCCAGTAGCTGCCCTGGAGGATGCGGTCGGCATCGAACCAGACCTGATGGCCCCGGCGGCGCAGCGCTTTGGCAATGCGCACACAGATCTCCTGTTCCGGGTGGCCGTAGCTCAAAAACAGCTTCATGGCGCGGAAGGGCGGCTGGTGCGCGGCGGTGAACCGGGCGCCGCAGTCGCTGCACAGGCAGCGCTCTCCTTTGAGAAACACCTCCTGCGAACCGCATTTGGGGCAGATGTGGATGAGATCGGACATGATACGCTCTCCTTTCCGGGAGAAATGGTCATTCTTTGAAAGGGCTTTCGCCCGGGGCGCGGCATTGTCGGCCGGGGCACTCTTTATAAAAAGTATACCGCCAAACGGCGAAGAAGGGCCGCTGCGGGAATTTTTGCCGCCGCCCCTTGCCCGCCGCGCCTCCTTTGGAGTATCATAGAACAGAACGCTTTATCGCATACAAGCTCACACAGGAGGTCACCGACGTTGCAGCATCCCATCCCCGACGAGAACGCCATCCGCAGCACCCTTCGGCAGGTGTTCGGCTATGACAGCTTCCGCCCCGGCCAGCAGGAGCTGGTGGAGGCGCTGCTGGCCGGCCGCGATGCACTGGGCGTGATGCCCACCGGTGCGGGCAAGAGCCTGTGCTTTCAGCTCCCCGCCCTGCTGATGGAGGGCATCACGGTGGTGGTGTCGCCGCTGGTGTCCCTGATGAACGACCAGGTCACCGCGCTGGTGGCCATGGGGGTGCGGGCGGCTTATTTCAACCAGTCCCTCACCCCGGGGCAGTACCAGAAGGCCCTGGGCCTTGCCATGCAGGGCCGCTACAAGATCATCTATGTGGCTCCCGAGCGGCTGGCCACGCCCCGCTTTCAGGCGCTGGTGCAGGCGGTGCCCGTGGATATGGTGGTGGTGGACGAGGCCCACTGTGTCAGCCAGTGGGGCATGAACTTCCGCCCGGACTATCTGGCCATTGCGGACTTCATCGCCGGGCTGCCCCGGCGGCCGGTGGTGGCGGCCTTCACCGCTACAGCCACCGGGCGGGTGCGGGCAGATATGGTGGAGCTGCTGCGGCTGGATGACCCGGTGCAGGTGACCACCGGCTTTGACCGCCCAAATCTATATTTCGGTGTGGTGAAGCCCCGCAAAAAGGACGATGCACTGCTGGAACTTCTGGATGAACATCGGGATGAGAGCGCCATCGTGTACTGCGCCACCCGCAAGGAGACCGAGCGGGTGGCCGGGCTGCTCACCGACCGGGGCATCGATGCCCGTGCCTATCATGCGGGCATGGAACAGGAGGACCGCCGCCACAATCAGGAGGACTTCGTGTACGACCGCGCCCGGGTGATGGTGGCCACCAACGCCTTCGGCATGGGCATCGATAAATCCAACGTGCGGCTGGTGGTGCATTACAACATGCCCAAGGACCTGGAGAGCTACTACCAGGAGGCGGGCCGCGCCGGCCGGGACGGTGAGGCGGCAGACTGCATCCTGCTGTATGCCCCCCGGGACGTGAAGCTGGCGGAGTTCCTCATCGAGAAGTCCGAGCCGGCCCCGGGCCTGACCGAGGATCAGCAGGCGGCGATGCTGGAAAACGACCGGGAGAAGCTGCGCCAGATGACCTTCTACAGCACCACCTCTGCCTGCCTGCGGGGACGGGTGCGGCGCTATTTCGGTGAGTACGCCCCCGCCGACTGCGGGTACTGCTCCAACTGTGCCCCCCGCGCCGGGCTGCTGGCCCTGGAAAAGCAGCCGGACTGGGATTTCGAGTACGACCAGGAGGCCGAGCGCCGCGCCGCTGCCGGCCGGGCCGCCGCACGCCCCCGCACCGCAGCCGAACAGGATGGCCTGCCTTACGACACCGACCTGTATGCCAGCCTGAAGGAGCTGCGAGGCCTTCTGGCCCGCAAGCAGGGGGTGCCCGCCTATGTGGTGTTCACCGATGCCACCCTGCGGGCCATGTGCCGGATGCAGCCGGAGGATCTGGCTGCCATGGGCCGGGTGCCCGGCGTGGGTGAGAGCAAGCTGCGCCGCTACGGGCCGGACTTCCTCACCGAGATCCACGCGTGGAAAACCAGGCAAAGCTGACGAA
>JAFUQL010000310.1 GCA_017472375.1 Oscillospiraceae bacterium
CGGGCATAGAATGAGGTCGGCGCCGCCCGTGCATGGTTTGCGCCGAATGGGGCAAGCTAACACCGGGCCGCGCACTGCGGCCGATGAGCGCCGCCAAGAAAGGAGAAACCCCTATGCCGACGAAAGAAACTCTTGCCATGGTCAGCCTGCCCATGCAGGAATACCGCAACCTCTACTGCCCCATGGACGGGCTTGCCCGGGGCACCCTGTTCCAGGAGCTGGAAAAGCCCCTGGAGGTGGAGACGCCTGCCACCCACAAGCTGAAGGGCAAGCGGCTGCCGCTGGAGTTCAGCGCCGTGAACTTTGCGCTGGACGACCTGCGCCTGTTTCTGGACACTCACCCCGAGGACACCGCCGCGCTGGCGCAGTATCAGGAGCTGCTGACCGAGCGCGCCAAGCTGGCCGACCAGCTGTGCGCGCAGACGGGCATGGTCACCTGGCACTGCCCTGCCGAGGACTGGAACTGGGTCAAGACCCACTTCCCCTGGATGTGACGAGGAGGAACCGTTATGTGGACTTATGAGAAGCGTTTGCAGTACCCCATCAATATCAAAAACCCGGATGCCCGCGCCGCCAAGGTCATCATCAGCCAGTACGGCGGGCCGGACGGTGAGATCGCCGCCAGCCTGCGCTATCTGAGCCAGCGCTACAGCATGCCCGATGCCGCCAGTGTCGGCCTGCTGACCGACATCGGCACCGAGGAGCTTGCCCACATGGAGATCGTGGGCACGGTGGTGAGCCAGCTCTGCAAGGGCCTGACCATGGACGAGCTGAAAGCCCAGGGTCTGGCCGCCTATGTGGTGGACCACACCGTGGGCATCTGGCCGCAGGCCGCCGGCGGCGTGCCCTTCCAGGCCACCGAGTTCGCCAGCAAGGGCGACGTCCTCACCGACCTGCACGAGGACCTGGCGGCCGAGCAGAAGGCACGCACCACCTACGACAACATCCTGCGCCTTGTGGACGACCCGGACGTGATCGACGTGATGCGCTTCCTGCGCCAGCGGGAGATCACTCACTACCAGCGCTTTGGTGAGGCACTGGAGCGGGTGAAGGACATGCTGAACGCCCGCAATTTCTACGCCGTCAACCCCAGCTTCGACAAACCCCAGCGCGCCTGAACCCATCCGGTGCACCGCAGAGCCTGCCGGCTCTGCGGTTTTTTGTTTTTTATGAAAAAACTGTGTGCAAGATTAGGAAAATACAGCCGATACATTTTTTACCCAGGCGGGCGCTGCACACAAAAGAAGCCGCTGCCTATGCGCAATTGATGATTGTATTGAACAGAAAAATGTAGTAAAATGTTGAAGAAACTATGAACATGGGACAGTCTTTCAATTTTGGCTAGTTTGCCGGTTCGACACCGGTCCAATGTAGGAGGGATAGACTTTGAAACGAGCGTTCAGCGCACCCATCCGGCGGCTCACGGCGATGCTTCTCGCCTTTGTCCTGCTGATCCCGGCGCTGTGCGGCACTGCGGTGTTCGCCGATGCGCCGGAGGATCCCGGCCGCCGCATCGCGGTGGTGTACGATGACTCCGGCAGTATGATGAACCGGGACGGCAACTGGTATCAGGCCAAGTACGCCATGGAAGTGTTCGCGGCCATGCTCACGGCCAACGACGAGATGGACATCTTCTGCATGAGCGAGTTTTCCAGTGCATGGTCCAGTGGTCAGACGGTCCACGTCAACGGCAGCATGGAGCCTCAGCAGCGGGTGGACATCGTCCACGACATGAACACCGAACCCAGCGGTACCCCCTTTGGCAGTGTGGAGGCGGCTTGCAGCTTTCTGGAGCAGGCCCCCAACGACAAGGAAAAATGGCTGGTGGTGCTGACCGACGGTTCCTTCGCCAGTGCCCCCGGCTCGGTGGGTGACTGGCTGATCCGCCGCTCTGAGGAGCTGGACATGTCGGTGGTGTATCTGGCCATCGGCGCCTCCGCCGAGACCATCGTGGATCTGCCCGAGGACCGGGTCTATGCCTATGAGGCGGCCAACGCCAAGGGCATCCTCTCCGGTGTCACCCAGATGGCCAACCAGGTGTTCGACCAGCGCCAGCTGTCCGACACCTACATCCAGCAGGGCCTGGGCGAATTGACCCTGTCGCTGGACGTCTCCGCCAGCCAGATCATTCTGTTTGCACAGGGCAAGCAGATCGAGGTGGGCACCCTCACCGGCGGCGAGAACGGCGCGTGGGATCCCAACGCCCGCACCAACGTAAAATATTCTGAGCTGATGCCCATCGGTTACGAGACGATGTTCGTCACCTTTGACCAGTCGCTGCAGGGCGTTCTGGCCACCTATACCCCCATCGGCGGCATCCCGGCGGGTGAGTACAAGGTCCCTGTGTCTGACACCAGCAACGTGCAGGTGTACTACACCCCCAACGTGCGCGCGGCTCTGGTGCTCACCGACCAGTACGGCACTGTGTACGGCATGGACGGCGACATGGGCCCTCTGTACAGCGGCGACTACCAGGTCACCGTGCAGCTGCTGGACGGCATCACCGGCCAGCCGGTGAACTCCGACCTTGCCACCCTGCGCAGTGCCAACGCCATCGTCATCAACAACGGCAACAGCACCGAACTGCTGGATCTGCAGGACGGCAGCGGCACCTTCCATCTGGATGCGGGCGATGTGAGCGGCGACATCAGCGCCTACCTGCTGGATGGCCAGACGGTGCAGGGCCGTTTCTCCGCCACAGTGGAGCAGGCGCCCTTCGACACGGTGCTGTCCTGCACCCTGCCCAATACCATCGACGGCAACGGCAACCACTTTGCCCTCGAGACCATGGACACCGACACCCAGGCGCTCACCGTGACGGTGAACTGGCTGGACCCCGAGACCAGCCAGCTCAACCCCCTGAGTGACGAGGCCTGGCAGAGCGGTCAGCTGACGGTGGAGGTCGCCGGCCGCAGCGAGAACTACGGCGGCTTCTGGGAGAAGCTGCTGTATCGCCTGTACGACTTCCTCTGCACCCCCCGCGACAAAGACATCCGCTGGACGGTGGAGATGGGCAGCACCCCCGGTACCTATTTGATCCGCCCTGAATGGAACGGCGATCTGGAGCACACCCTGTGGGGTGCTTTCGATCTGAAGCTGGCCTTCATCAGTGAGGATGCCAACGCCACCTACAAGGGTCAGGGCGTGTGCACCGCCGGTGTGGCCCCGCTGCCCCTGTCGGCGATCCTGCCGGGCCTGATCTTCCCCTATGGCATCGTTCTGCTGCTGCTGATCATTGCCCTCATCCTGTGGCTGCGCAAGAAGCGCCTGCCCCGCGGCATGGTGGCATCCCTTACTTACACCGGCAACGCCGGCAAGACCGGCTTCGCCAACAGCGTGGTCACCCGCAGCCTGAAGATCCAGCGGCATTTCAGCCTGTTCACCGCCGAGAAGGCCACCATCACCCTCTCGTCCAACGGCATCCTGCAGGCGGGCAAGCTGGAGATCCGCGCCACCGAGCGCACCCTCAACAACAGCGAGCGCCGCTTCCATGTGCTGAGCTGGAAGCCCCTGCAGGACATCAACGCCAACCTGAACGGCGGCCCCCTGCCGGTGGATGCTGCGCCGGGCGCCGACAGCAAGGACAAGAAGGGCAGAAAGAAAAAGAAGAAGGAGCGCCCGCTGAAGCCCAACCTGCAGATCCGCTGCAAGTCCAACGCCGACGGCAACTTCACCAACCCGGGCTCGGTGGTCATCACCATCACCCGCGAGAAAAAGAAGCGCGGCAAGAAAAAGAGCGGCCGTTCCAAGCGCCGCTGACCCCTAAGGAACCGAAAGCCTGCACAACTGTGAATCAATAAAACGATCAAAACGTCAGGAGGATACATTATGTTAGCACCCACTCTCATCGTCGGTCTGGGCGGCACCGGCTGCAAGGTCGTGGCCAAGGTGGCACAGCGCACCAGCGAGGAGCAGCGCAAGCGCGTGCGGTTCGTCTGCATCGACACCGATGTGAACGACCTGCGCAAGCTGCGCGAGGCCAACCCCATGATCAAGACCATTCAGACCTCTGCCCCCTACAGCGTGGGCGAGTATCTGAACAACAACACCTTCGCCCGGGACACCTGGTTCCCCACCCACCACATCCTGAACGGCAAGACCCCCACCGAGGGCGCCGGCCAGGTGCGCGCCATCAGCCGTCTGGCCTTCGATACCTGCATCAGTGAGGGCGCCATGAAGCCCCTTGAGAAGTGCATCGAGGAGCTGTACCCCCTGAACGGCGAGGCCGTCCAGCAGGCGCTGCGCATCATCGTGGTGTCCAGCCTGGCCGGCGGCACCGGCAGCGGCATCATCCTGCCCGCCGCCGTGTACATCAAGAGCTACCTGGAGAAGCGCCTGCGCCGCAGCGCCAGCGTGATGCGCGGCTTCCTGCTGCTGCCCGACATCTTCTTCGACGGCAAGAGCCCCGAGGAGATCAACAACCTGGGCGCCAACGGCTACGCCGCCCTGCGCGAGCTGGATGCCTTCATGCGCCGCGGCGACAGCGTGGGCGAGGGCAGCGACCGCTTCCGCCGCATGACCCTGAAGATGCCCGACACCAGCACCGGCGAGTATGTGGATTACCAGACCTCGCCCTTCAACTTCTGCTTCCTGTTCGGCGCCCAGAACACCTCCGACCAGGATCTGAGCAGCTTCTCTGCCTACATGGATCAGGCTGCCAACATCGTCTACGCCCAGTCGGTCAGCGCCCTGAGCGGCCGCTCCAACTCCAGCGAGGACAACACCATCCTGACCCTGTGCGCCGGCAGCGGCCACAACCGCTTCTGCGGCGCCGGCAGCAGCAGCATGACCTACCCCCGCAACGACATTGCCCGCTACGCCGCCGTGAGCTGGGCACTGCAGACCATGGGCGGTGAGTGGCAGCGCCTGGACAAGAGCTACCGCGATTACCGCCGCCGCCAGGAGGAGAAGCGCCGTCTGGATCCCAGCATCGTGGTGCAGACCCTGCCCGACTACTACATGGAGCAGGTCGAGGGCGGCAAGGATTCCTTCCTGAAGATGATCTACCGCCAGTCCACCATGCTGGCCGTGGAGGGCGGTCAGGACTATGTGGGCCGCTGGGAGAAGTACATTGAGGCTCTGGACGGGGAGATCACCCGCGTTCTGGGCAAGCAGGAGGCGCTGGACAGCGGCACCGTCAAGGCCACCCGCGACATCGAGACGCTGGAGGGCGAGGGCGATGTGGAGGAGGCCACCGGCGCCGCTCTGCAGGCCTACAAGACCGTCCGCGAACTGGAGGAGACCGCCCGCGTGGCGGCCGCCGGCGCCATCAGCAGCTTCACCAACAACG
>JAFUQL010000311.1 GCA_017472375.1 Oscillospiraceae bacterium
CCATCGGCGATGAGCGGGGGCTGAAAGCCGCCCTGCAGGCACAAAAGTGCTGGCTTTGGGCGGCGGGCGCGGTGCTGTTTGCCAAGGTGAGCTGGTCGGTGGTCTGCAGCATCTATCTGGGCGGCGGCAGCGGGAGCGGCACATCGGTATTCACCAATCTGCTGAAGCTGGCCGAGCCCTGGCCTGAGCGTTATTCCATCACTCTGTTCGCCTTTCTGCGCGGGCTTCTGTACGACCCGGGCACCGATGCCCCCATCCCGGTCCCCATGCTGCTGTGGGTGGTGCTGGGCGCGCTGGCGCTGGGTCTGGCCGGGCAGCTCCACCGCACCGCACGCCCCTCGCTGATGCGGCTGCGCCGGGGGCTTTCGCTGGGTTTCTTTGTGTACGCAGCAGGGCTTCTGTACCTGTACTTCTTCCGGTTCAGCGAGTATGAGGGCACCCGGGTGATGTCCCAGCAGCGCTACCTGAGCAGTTGGCTGCTGGCCATGGCCGTGCTCGGCTTCGGCCTGCTGCTGGACTGCGCCGCCCGCCGGGAGGTCAGCCGGCAGCTCCCCATGGCGCTGCTGGCCTGTGCTCTTCTGGTGTTCCCCTCCCAGACCAAGGTCATCAACAATCTGGTGGCCGCCCCGATCCAGATCGCACAGGACCGCGCCGTCCGCCTGACCTACCCCACTGTGGAGACCTTCCCCACGGCGCTGGGCGAAGGCGACCGGGTGTATTTTGTCGGCGAGGACACCGCCGTATATGAGAGCCTGTGCGCCCGCTATTGCCTGTACCCGGCGGTGTGCGATGCCAGCCTGGGCCACAACTTCCACCTGGGCGCGGGCTATGACGTCTGGGCAAGCGACGTGAGCGCCGATGCCTGGGCGGAAGAGCTGGCCGCCAATTACACCTATGTGTACATCTACAGCATCTCGGACGCCTTTGTACCGAAGTACGGGCACCTGTTCGCCGACCCGGCTTCCATCGCCGGCGGAGCCGTTTACCGGGTCGAGCCCACGGCCGGCACCGTCTCCCTGGTGCGCATCAACTGAGTGCGCCGGTCCTTTCTCAAAAACGCAGCGCCGCATCCGGGCATCTTCCCGGGTGCGGCTTTTTTATCCACTGCCGGCCCACTGCCCGCCGGGACGCAGCTTTCCGCGCTGCATCGGCGCAGTTGTTTAAAAAACGTTCAGAAATCAGCCTTTTCTTTTTCACTGGGATGCGCTATAATAGCTTATAACCCCGGACGGGGTTATTTTGTGTGCCCGAATTTTGGAGGACAGTTATGTTCAATTTTGAAGGCTGCAGGTGTGTCACCTGCCGTCAGACGCTGCAGCAGGGCGACGACATCGTAGTCTGCCCGGATTGCGGCGCCCCCTACCACCGCGAATGCTACGACCGGGCCGGCGTGTGCCTGCTGAAGGATCGCCATGCCCCGGATTTTGAATGGGTCCCCGGCCCGGACGAGCGCCCCGTACAGGAGGAGCCCGCCGCGGAGCAGGCAGACACCGCCCTGTACTGCCCCAATTGCGGCGAGGGGAACCCCGCCGGCAGCCGGCAGTGTGCAAACTGCGGCGCGGTGCTGGCCGCCGGTGCTGTGTGGGATATGCCCTATGTGGACCCCAGCGAAACCGTAGACGGCATCGCATTGACCGACTGGGCTGCCTACATCGGCGGCGCTGCCCACAGCTATCTGTTCCGGTTCAAGCGGATGGCCCTCACCGGCCGCCGCATCGCTTTCTCCTTTTGGGCGATGATGTTTGGCCCGCTGTACTTCTTCTACCGCAAGATGTGGAAAGCTGCCGCCGTGTTCAGCGCCCTGTACCTGCTCACCGAGATCCCCTCGGTGCTGGCCCTGCTGGTGGTCACCGAGAGTCCCTTCTTCACCTGGCTCAGCTACGAGACCCTGCTGAGCATGAACAACGTCGCAGTGGTGCTTGCCTGGCTGCTGCGCGCAGCTGCTGCCCTGCTGGCCGTGGATCTGTACCGGCGGGATGCCGGCAGCAAGATCAGCCGTATCCTGCAGCAGTACCCCGCCGGCCGTGACCGGCAGATCGCACTGGCGGTGCAGGGCGGTGTCAGTATGCCCGCTGTCATCCTGGCCATTACCGGCCTGCTGGTGCTGTGCTACTGCCTTGTGCCTCTGATGGGCCCCAACCTGTCCATCGTGTATGAAATGATGGGTCTGTGACCCAGCGCTCCCGAACATGGAGCCCCATAAACATTGAAAGGACGTATCGACCATGCAAGTACGCAAAGCGATCATCCCCGCCGCCGGCCTGGGCACCCGTGTGCTGCCCGCCACCAAGGCCATGCCCAAGGAGATGCTGCCCATTGTGGACAAGCCCGCCATCCAGTACATCGTGGAGGAGGCGGTCCGCTCCGGCATCACCGACATCCTGATCATCATCGGCCGCAACAAGGACATCATCGAGGACCACTTCGACCGTGCCCCCGAGTTGGAGACCGCTCTGTCCAAGCCCGGCAAGGAGAAGGCTTTGGAGACCTGCCTGGGCATCGCCGGGCTGGCCAACATCTTCTTTGTGCGCCAGAAGCAGACCCTCGGCCTCGGCCATGCGGTGCTGATGGCAAAAGCCTTCACCGGCGACGAGCCCTTCGTGGTCATGTATGGCGACGATGTGATCATGGGCGAGGACCCCGCCGCTCTGCAGCTCATTCGTGCCTTTGAGGGGTTCGGCCGCCCTGCCGTGGCCGTCAACCCCGTGCCCATGGAGGATCTGGCCAAGTACTGCTCCATGAAGGCCGAACCCATCCGGGACAACTATTACTATGTGGATGATATGATCGAGAAGCCGAAGCCCGGCCAGGAGTTCTCCAACCTGTCCATTCTGGGCCGCGTGCTGCTCACCCCTGAGATCTACACCATTCTGGAGCACACCAAGCCCGGTGCCGGCGGTGAGATCCAGCTGACCGATGCCATGGCCGAGTACGCCCGCGCCCACGGTGTCACCGCGGTGGATTTCACCGGCAAGCGGTATGACATGGGCAACAAGCTGGGTGTGATGCAGGCGCAGGTGGAGACCGCCCTGAAGCACGAGGAGATCGGTGCGGACTTCCGCGCCTGGCTGAAGGAATTTGCTGCCACCCTGTGAGCCACCTCTGATCAAGATCATTGCATCCGCCCGCTTCGGCTTTTGCCGGAGCGGGCGTTTTTTGTGCGCTCGTTTCACGCTCCCCCTCGCTTTCACTCATTAAAGAACGGTGAAATGCGTGAAAATGTCAAAAACAAGGCGCAATCGCACATGGAAAAACCGTGCTTTTTTTGATATGGTTAGGGTGAGAGAAGATGGCCGCACTGCGGCTTTCCGGATGGAACAGTGAGAGGAGACTGAACCATGAACGCTGCCTATGAGATCGAACGCCTGCTGCAGTTCGGCCACAAGCACGGCCTTGTGAAAGGGCTGGATGTGATCGTGGCCCGCAACCAGCTGCTGGACCTGTTCCGGCTGGATGCCCCCTATGAGGGCGAAGTGCCGGAAGAAGAGTTCGAATACCCCACCCAGCTGCTGGAGGGCCTGCTGGACCTCGCCGCAGGGCAAGGGCTGTTCGACAACTCGGTGTACAACTACCGGGTGAATTTTGAGGCCCGCATCATGGGCTGCATGATGCCCGGCGCCCAGGAGACCGCCCGCCGCTTTGAAGAGCTGTTCCAAACGCAGGGTGCGAAGGCCGCCACCGACTGGTTCTACAAGCTGTGCATCGACTCCAACTACATCCGCACCGCCCAGATCGCCCAGAACATCCAGTGGAGCACCTCCACCCCCTACGGCGAGCTGGAGATCACCATCAACCTGACCAAACCTGAGAAGGACCCCAAGACCATCGCACTGGAGAAGCTGCAGCCCCAGACTGCCTACCCCAAATGCATGCTGTGCCGGGAGAACATCGGCTATGCGGGCCGCATCAATTTCCCCGCCCGGCAGACCCACCGCATCGTGCCGGTGAAGCTGTGCGGCGAACAGTGGTACTTCCAGTACAGCCCCTATGTCTACTTCAACGAACACTGCATCATCCTGTGCGAGGAGCACACGCCCATGGAGATGGACCGCCGCACGCTGGCCAAGATCATGGACTTTGTGCAGCAGTTCCCTCATTACACCTGCGGCAGCAATGCCGACCTGCCCATCGTGGGCGGCAGCATCCTGAGCCACAGCCATTTCCAGGGCGGCAGCTACGAATTTCCCATGACCCGCGCCACGCTGGCCGCCCCCTTGCACTGCACCGGGCATGAGGGTGTGCGGGGCGGCATCCTGAACTGGCCGGTGTCCACCATTCGGCCGGAGAGCCATGACCCCGACGCCCTGCTGGCTGCGGCAGGCGATGTGCTGGAGGCCTGGGCCGGCTACACCGACGAGAGCGTGGGCATCCTGGCCCGCAGCGGCGAGGTTCGCCACAACACCGTCACCCCCATCCTGCACTTTGACGGGGAGCGGGGCTATGTGATGGACCTTGCCCTGCGCAACAACCGCACCAGCGAGGAGTACCCCGACGGCATCTTCCACCCCCACCCGGAGTGGCACAACATCAAAAAGGAAAACATCGGCCTCATCGAGGTGATGGGCCTCGCCATCCTGCCCTGCCGCCTGAAGGAACAGAGTGCCGCTGTGTGCCGCATCCTGTGCGGGGCCGAACCCAACACCAGCCGGGAGGAGAGCAGCCCACTGGCGGTCCATGCCGACTGGATCGACGGGCTGATCGCCAAGTACGGCACCGCCCTGACCCCCGGAGAAGCTGAGCATGCGGTGCGCGGGGAGATCGGCCTTGTGTTCAGCCATGTACTGGAGGACGCAGGCGTGTTCAAGCAGACCGACGAGGGCCGCGCCGCTTTCGCCCGGTTTGCCGCTTGTGCCGGCCTTGCCGAGGGCTGAGCACCCGCTTTTTCTGCGGATTTTATGTGAATTTTTTCAAAAAAGTTATTGACATCCCACCCGGGAGGTTGATATAATAAGTTGCTGCCCTGCGAAGGGCAGCTTATCCTTGCCCCGGTATAGGGGCCATAAGTCCAAAAGGAGGTGTACAGAGAAATGGCTAAGTATGAGACCATGCTGATTACCAGCGCTGCTCTGGATGAGGAGGCTTCCGTCGCCCTGGTGGCGAAGTTCAAGACCCTGATCGAGAACAATGGTACCATCGATTCTGTTGACGAGTGGGGCAAGCGCCGCCTGGCCTACCCCATCAACGACGAGAACGAGGGCATCTACACTGTGATTAAGTTCCAGTCTGCTCCCGAGTTCCCCGCTGAGCTGGATCGTATCTACAAGATCACCGATGGCGTTCTGCGCTCCATGATCATTGCCGAGGCTGAGTAATCAGTCCCGATCCCCAGCGGCTGCGGTGTATGCCGCAGCGAACATTGAGTCGAGGGAGGTTTGCTGAAATGTTGAATGTTTGTGCTTTTGTCGGCCGTCTGGTGGCCGACCCCGAGCTGCGTCAGGGCCAGAACGGGACCGTCATTTGCCGGTTCCGCATCGCGGTCGATCGTGACTTCGTCCGTCAGGGCGAGCAGCGTCAGGCGGATTTCATCCCCTGTGTGGCCTTCGGCCGCACCGGCGAGTTCGTGTCCAAGTGGTTCCACAAGGGCTCCTGGATCGCCGTGGACGGCCGCCTGCGCCAGGACAGCTACACCGACAAGACCGGTGCCAACCGCACCAGCTATGAGGTGAATGTCAACAACGTCAGCTTCGTTGGCAACAAGAGCGACAATCAGTCCGGCGGCAGCAACTACGGCGGTTACGCCCCCGCTCCCGCGGCCTCTTCCAACATGGGCAGCCAGCGCCCGGTCTCCGACCCGGTGCCCAGTTATTCTTCCGGCAGCAGCGATGATTTCGCTGTGATCGACGATAACGAGGATCTGCCCTTCTAAACAGAATCTGACAGGAGGTAACCGTCATGGCTTTTGAGAGAACTGAGGGCGCCCGTCCCGGCCGCCCCATGCGCCGTGGCCGCAAAAAGGTTTGCAGCTTCTGCGTTGACCGCATTGACCGCATCGACTACAAGGACGTTCCCCGTCTGCGTAAGTATGTGAGCGAGCGCGCGAAGATCATTCCCCGCCGCGTCACCGGCACCTGCGCTTTCCATCAGCGTGAGCTGACCGTCGCCATCAAGCGCGCCCGTCACGTCGCCCTGATGCCCTACGTCAGCGACTAATCTGTCGCCCGCGTAAGCGCGACCATATCATCTGATATGCCAACAGGCCTGTCCCAAATGGGACGGGCCTGTTTTTTTGCGTTCAAACGCCCTGCAGCCCAGACAATTAATCATTCGGAAACAAAAATCCAATCGGGGACAAACAATCCCGCCGTATGATAGACACAATGCGACACCGAGCGCAAACGACCCCAAGCAAAAAAGGAGATGCAGCTATGAACGCGATCGAGATCCGAAACCTGACCAAGAGCTTTCGCGGGCTCTATGCAGTGGATCACCTGAACATGACCGTCCCAGTGGGAGCCATCTACGGCTTCATCGGTGAGAACGGCTCCGGCAAATCCACCACCGAAAAGCTCATCTGCGGCCATCTGGTGCCGGACAAGGGCACCATCAAACTGTTCGGCCGCAAGTATACGGATGCAGGCGTCCGGGTGCGGGTGGGCGCGCTGATCGAGAACGCCGGCTGCTTCCCCCACTCCAGCGTCTGGGACAATCTGAAGATGCAGGCCCTCAATCTGGGTCTGGCCGACCCCGATCAGGAGATCCGCCGGGTGCTGGAGATCGTCCGCATGGAGGACTCTGCCGATCTGAAGTTCCGCAAATGTTCTCTGGGCATGAAGCAGCGTGTCGGCATCGCCATGGCCCTGCTGGGTGACCCGGCCCTGCTGATCCTGGACGAGCCCATCAACGGTCTGGACGCCGACGGCATGCGGCTCATGCGGGAAGTTCTGGTGGACATCACCAAAAACTATCACTGCACCGTGCTGATCTCCTCCCATATCCTGGGCGAACTGGAGAAGATCGCCACCCACTACGGCATCATCCGCCAGGGCCGCATGATCATGGAGCTCACCGCCGAGGAACTGGAGGGCCGTGCCCGTTCCTTTGTCTCCCTCAAGACCCGGGACATGGCTGGCGCGAAAGCCGCGCTGTGCGCCCGCTTCGCGGACGTCCGCGAGGAGGAGGGCTGCCTGCGTGTCTATGATGTGGACGATACCGAGGGCATCGTGGACTATCTGATGAAACAGGGGCATCCGGTCAGTGAGATCACCAAAAACCGGATCGGCCTTGAGGAATATTACATCGAATTGATGAGCAAAAAGGAGGCAGACTGAGATGGAAAAGCACGAATTGCGGTTTGAGTCCCCCAGCTTTTTCAAGCGGCTGCGGGGGATGCTGAGCGTGGACTTTTACCGGCTGTTCCACACCCCCATGTACTACATCTTCCTCGCCATCGCGGCCATGATCCCAGCGCTGATCCTGGGCACTTCCGGGATGCCCAACCCCCAGACCGGCGCGGCCGCCGCCCCCCTGTACACCAACACATGGCACATCGTCGCCGCTGAGACCCCGCTGTATGTGGTGAACCACATCGGCGAGTACGCCAACATGAACATGGTGTTCCTGTTCGGCGGCATCATGGTGTCCATCTTCATCGGCCACGACTACAAGAGCGGCTACGTCAAGCAGCTGTTCACCACCCACGCCAAAAAACAGGATTACATGATCTCCAAGACCCTTGTGGGGGCTTTCTCCATGGCCTGTATGTGTGTCACCTACCTGCTGGGCGGCGTGGGCGCGGGTCTGCTCACCGGCACCTCCATGGAAGTCCATGCGGGCAGCCTTGTGATCGCCCTGCTCAGCAAGCTGGTCATGAGCCTGGGCTGGGCCAGCCTGTACACCTTCCTGAATGTGATCTTCCGGCGCTATTTCGGCATCTCCATCGCCTCCTGTTTCTTTTTCGGCACCGGCATCCTGATCATTGGCGCGGCGGCCATCGTGGGCAATTCTTCCCTGCTCAATGTGTTCCTGTACGGCGCATCGGTATACGCCTGCCTGTCCAGCACACCGCTGACTCTGGCGGTTTGCCTGGCGGTGTCCGCGGGCTGGGCGGCCTTTTACACGCTGGCCGGTACCCTGATCCTCAACAAGTCCGACGTTTACTGATAGGAGGCGGTTCCTGTGAATGCGATCGAGATCAAAAATCTGACCAAAAATTATGGCAAAAAGCAGGCGCTTCGCGGCCTCAGCATGACCGTGCCCGAGGGGGCCATCTACGGTTTCATCGGTGAGAACGGCTCCGGCAAGTCCACCACCGAGAAGCTCATCTGCGGCCTGTTGACCCCCGGCGGCGGCAGCATCAAGCTGTTTGGCCGGGACTACACCGACCCGGACGTGCGGGCGAAGATCGGCGTGCTGATCGAGGCCCCCGGCTGCTACGCCAACTACAGCGTGTGGAACAACATGATGCTCCAGGCCGCCAACCTCGGGCTGAAGCACGGGGAAAAAGAGGTGGCCAGGGCACTCAAGACTGTGCGCATGGAGGGCGCAGCCTCCAACAAATTCAAGAACTGCTCGCTGGGCATGAAGCAGCGCATCGGCATCGCCATGGCGCTGCTGGGCGATCCCGCTCTGCTGATCCTCGACGAGCCCATCAACGGCCTGGACGTGGACGGAATGCGCATCATGCGGGAGGTGCTGGTGGACATCACCAGGAATTATCACTGCACCGTGCTGATCTCCTCCCACATTCTGGGCGAGCTGGAGAAGATCGCCACCCACTACGGCATCGTCCGGGGTGGGCGCATGATCCGCGAGATGACCGCGGCTGAACTGGAAGCGGACTGCCGCACTTATGTGGCCCTGCAGACCGGCGAGATGCGCCGCACCAAGGCACTGCTTGCCTGCAAGTACACCCGGGTGGAGGAGGACGAGGCCGGGTACATCCGCGTCTACGATGCAGCCGCACCCGAAGAGATCGTCACCCACCTGTACGAAAACGGCATCCTTGTGCGGGAAATCAAGACAGATAAGGTCAGTCTGGAAGAATATTACATCGATCTGATGAAGAAAAAGGGGGATGGTCAGCATGAAATTTGAACACAACGGCTTTGGCCGGCAGCTTCGCACCATGCTGCGGGTGGACTTCCGCCGGATGTTCACCATGCCGCTGATCTACATTCTGCTGGGCACCGCCCTCGCCATGCCCATTCTGATCCTGGTCATGACCACCATGATGGACGGCAGCGTCTCGGTCGACCCGGTCACCGGCGCTGAGACGATCCTTCATGGCTTCGACAGCACCTGGCAGGTCATCGGCACCGTCAGCGGCGCGGGTGCCGGGGCGGCCATGGACATGACCAGCATGTGCAACATCAACCTGATCTACTTTGCTGCGGCTGTGCTGGTCTGCCTGTTCATTGGGGACGACTTCCGCAGCGGCTACGCCAAGAACCTGTTTACCGTGCGGGCTGTCCGCACCGATTACGTCGTCTCCAAGACGGCGGTGTGCATGGTAGGCGGCGTGCTGATGATGCTGGCCTTCTTCGCCGGTGCCGTCCTCGGCGGTGCCATCGCAGGGCTGCCCGCCGAGCTGAGCGTGGGCGGGGTGTTCGGCCTTGTGCTGTGCATGGTCTGCAAGTGCCTGCTGCTGGCGGTCTTTGTGCCCATCTTCGTTGTGATGAGCGTCATTGGCCGGCAGCGGGTGTGGATGTCCATTCTGGGCTCCCTCTTTGCGGGGATGCTGCTGTTCATGATGGTGCCCATGCTGACCCCGCTGAACGCTGATCTGATGAACGTCCTGCTGTGCGCCGCAGGCGGTGCGATGTTCTGTTTTGGGCTGGGTCTGGTCAGCAGCCGCATTCTGAAAAAGAGCGATCTTGTGTAACTCTGTGTGATCTTATCCGATAAAACGGCCAAAGGGCCTGCCGTCTGCACACCGCAGACGGCAGGCCCATTTTCTTTTTGCTCTTTGGGGAACAGTTTTTGGGGGAGGAGTTGTTCGACAAATTGGGGTTTGCGGTTTCCTTATAAGGCTGCTGCAGAGGTGCAATCCCTCATTCACGGCGGCGCCGTGACAGCTCCCTTTGCACAAGGGAGCCTTTAAGTCGCAGAGGTCCGGCCTATTTTTTTTTCGTAACATCGCAAAAAAACATGACAAGCAAAACCGCCG
>JAFUQL010000312.1 GCA_017472375.1 Oscillospiraceae bacterium
TCTCCACCCAGATGGGCATCACCAACTACGGCGCGGCCACAGCGGCCTATCACATGGGCGCCAGCCGTGTGGTGCTTGCCCGGGAGTTGACCCTGCAGGACATTGCCCGCCTTCGGGACAAGACGCCTCTGGAGCTGGAGATCGAAGCCTTTGTGCACGGTGCCATGTGCATGAGCGTGTCGGGACGCTGCCTGCTGAGCCAGTACATGACCGGGCGGGACGGCAACCGGGGGCAGTGCGCCCAGCCCTGCCGCTGGAAGTACCATCTGGCGGAGGAGACTCGCCCCGGCCGCTGGATGGAGGTGGGGGAGAGCGAGGAGGGCAGTTACATCCTGAATGCGGACGACCTGTGTACCGCGCCTTTCCTTGACCTGATCTGGCAGGCGGGCGTGGACAGCCTGAAGATCGAGGGCCGCGCCAAGACCTTCTACTATGTGGCCTCGGTGACCAGTGCCTACCGTCAGGCGCTGGATGCGGTGCTGGCCGACCCCATGGGCTACCAGCTGCCCGACCGGGCGCTGGACGAACTGACCCGCACCAGCCACCGGCACTATTCGCCTGGCTTCTATATGGGGCGGGAGTACGCAAAGCAGAGCCCCGACCGGGGCGGCTACATCCGGGACTGGGAGTTCATCGGCACGGTGGACGGCTGGGCGAACGGCGTGGCGCACTGCACCCAGCGGGGCAAGTTCACGCTGGGCGAGAGCATTGAAGTCCTGTGTCCGGATGGCCGGGTGCTGACCCTGACCCCGGAGTGGATCCGCAATGCAGAGGGCGAAGAAGTGCAGGCCACCCCTCACGCCATGATGCAGTACACCATCCCCTGCGCCGAGCCGTTGCCCCCGTACGCCCTGCTGCGCCGCCGCTGCGTGTAAAAGGCGCGAAAAACGGCAGATTCTCGCACTGCGAGAGCGAATTGACCCACCGTTGGGTGTACCTTTTGGCGGCCGGATGCTAGGATGAAAGCGGGGACAGGGCAGCCCCGCCGGAGCCGCTCCGATGCAGAAATGCCCGGAAAGGGGACAGTGCCATGAGCGAATACACAAACAACACCGCCGAACTGCAGTTCGGTGAGCGGGTGAAGCAGTACCGCAAAGCCAAGGGGATGACCCAGCAGGAGCTGGCCGACCGCCTTGGGGTGTCCAACAAATCTGTCTCCCGGTGGGAGAGCGGCGCCTACCCGGATGTGCCCACCCTCGGCCCGCTGGCCCGGGCGCTGGATGTGACGGTGGACGAACTGCTGGGCGGCCCGAAGCCCCTGCGCCGCCTTGAGCGCGCCGACTGGCAGAATCTGCTGTCCTTCGGGTTTGTCCTCGGGGGCGGGGTGGCGTTCTTCCTTCTGGATCTGTTCGCGCCCACCCCGGTGTGCTACGGGCTGTATCTGGCGGCCATGGCCTACGGTGTGTACCTGCAGCAGCACTACACCCACCACAGCCGCTGGTTCCATGGGGCCAATTTGGCGATGAATTTCTTCGTCAATTGGCGTGCTTTTGCTGCTCTGGCAGAGCTGCCATGGCTGGAAACATCCCTCTACTCCGCGCTCATCCGGTGGACGCAGGCGGAGGGTGAAACCGCCATGAGCCTTTTGGTGCTTGGGTACGGGCTGCTTTTCCTGCTGGCCGCCGCCCTCACCGCCCTCACCGGGGTGGTGGTGTACCGCTATGTGCACGGGTGCAGGTTCTCCCTGCGTGGGCTGCGCCTGTGCCGGCGAAAGCCCGCGGTGCCGAGTCTCCTGCCGGCGCTGTGTCCGGTGGTGCTGGCGCTGTTCTGGCTGTGCTACAGTGGCGACACCGCCGGTGAACTGGCCATGTATAAGCAGCAGGCGGTGCTGTACCGGTGGTCGCTGGCGGCGGCTGTGGTGTATTCGGCGGCGGTGCTGCTCATCGGCCGCCGCCGTGGGATGCTGTTCCCGGCCGCGGTCATGCTGGCGGGGTGTGCGCTGTACCCCAAGGCCGCCGTGTGGGAGCGCGCCTACTCGCTGGGACTTGCCGATCTGGTGCGGCTGGAGGATCTGACCCTCCGCTATCGCTATTATGAATTCGGTGAGTTCGGCCCGGCGCTGGGGCTGCTGGCCGTCGCCTTGACGGCGGGCTACCTGCTGTGTTGCTTTGTGCGGGTGGAGCGGGGCGAGCCGGGCGCCGTCAAGGCAGACGCTGCCCCTCTGACTGAGGCTTAAATCAAAAAATATCCGCCGCGGGTGCCGTTTGGGGCATCCGCGGCGGTTTTGTTTGGGTTCAGTAAAATATCTGCTCGGCGGTGCTGCCGTCGGTGCGGTACAGGGTGACCAAGCCGTAGTAATAGAACGGCGTGACGAAGGCTTCGTCGGGGAGGATGAAATACCGTCCGCCGCCGGGGCCGTCCTGCCATTCCGCCTGCTCTGTATCAGCCGAGAGCAGCAGCTCAGTGTGGTCGACGTCCGCGTACAGATCCAGCTTCAGGGCGTTCACGGTGGGGTCGTCCACCCGGCCGCAGAACACGCCTCCGGGGGCGTCCTCCTCCAGCCTGAGCCAGTAGCAGTAGAGCGGTGCGCCGTCGCTGCAGTCGGCGATGCGGTACCCGCCGTCGGCCATCTCCCAGCCGTAGAGCTCGGGGCGCAGGGTAAACGCCAGCAGTCCGTCCGCCGAAGCCCGCAGATAGACGCCGGTGAAGCTGCCCGGCGGACTCCAGCGCATCACGGTGCGTCCCCTGGGCATTCCATTGTTGTACTCGGTGATCTCCATGTAGCGGGAGGGGGTGAGGGCGAGGGTCCCGCCGAAGTACACCAGCAGGAACAGGGCGGCCAGCACTGCCAGAGTGTGCAGAGCGGCGCCCCGCCGGGTGCGTGCGCGTTTGGGTCTTGTCATGGGCAGAGCACCTCCCAGTCCAGCGGAACATCAAGGGCGTAGCGGATGCCGTAGCGGCTGTAGCGCAGGGGCAGGGACTCGCAGCCCGGCCCGAACTGTGCCAATAGCTCCGGATCGCTCAGGTCAAAGTCGATCACATAATTTCTGCAGCCGTAGGTGGAGTACCCGGTGTAGCCATTGCGGACATCGCGGTCCCCCAGTCGCAGACTGTACACCATGCTGGGAGCCGCGGCAAAGGGGTTTTTCGCGTAGACCGAAAGGGCCACGCCAAGGCTCTGGGAATCCGGATCGTAGCCAATCTGGTAGACCCGGATCACCGTGTTGTTCACCTCGGTGCGAACGTCCACTTCCTGGACGTTCCAGCGTTCATTGTCCGACAGATCCTGGAAGCCGGCGGGGTGGATGCGGGCTTCCAGACTGCGCATCGCGCCGTAGCCTTGATTGGCCACGGTGAGCAGTGCCGGCAGCAGCAGCGCCGCAATGCACAGCAGTGCCGCCCGCCGCAGCCACAGCCAGAACCGGGAGAACTGCGCGTTCAGGGCGTCGCCGATCCCGGTCGGGTCGCCCATATCGGCCACTGCCCGCTTGGCGGCCTCCTCGGGGGTGTAGCCGGCCTCGGCAAGCACCTCCATGCGGTCCTCAAGGTGAGCCTGAAGTTCGGTGCGGATCTGCTGTTCTTCAGCGGCGGTGGCGCGGGTCAGTCGGGCGCTGACCTGTGTGCAGAACGCCTCACAGTGCCGCTGAGCGGGGTCTTTGAAGGTCATGGGATCCCTCCTTTCGCAGGGGATACACTCAGGATGCCAGATCCCTCACCGTGCGCAGGATGCTCTCCATGTGCTCGGGGAAGTACCAGGACTCGGTGCGGCCGTCGGAGAAGGTCAGTTCCGCCTCAAAGGCGTGGATGGTGACGTTCTCGGGGAAGGGCTCGGCGCAGGGCACCAGAAAGCACACATCGCCGCCCGGTGCGGTGAGCAGGTCGGAGCGGCCCAGTTCATACCGCGCCAGCTCGAACCAGTCCTCGTAGGCGGCTGTCTCGGACGGCTGGGTGAACAGGTGCAGGGTGACGGTGCGCACACCGTCCAGCTTGATCCGCCCTGCGGCAGCACCCAGAGCGCCCCCGGCCGTGACGTCCTCGTTCAGCCAGAGGGACGCCATGGAGACGTCCTCGGACTTGGTGCGGTCGAGGATGTAAGAGCCCTGGGGCTGCCAGCCCAGTGCGCCGGGCTTCAGAATGTGCAGTGCGAAGCTGGTCGCGGAGGCGCTGACGCAGAAGTGCGGGTCAGACGCGCCGCCACTGGAAACGCAGGTCAGCAATTCGCTCTCGGGCAGGGTGCCCTGGCGGGACAGGTTACGGACGTAGTGTTCAGGGGTGAAAGCCACACCGTACAGGCTGTCGCTCAGGCAGATGGCGGCCATCAGAAGTGCCGCCAGCAGCCAGCCCAGCGCTTCGCGGCGGCGGGTGAGGGCGCGTTTGGGTCGTCTCATTCGGTCAGCACCTCCCAGTCCAGCGGCACGGTCAGTTCAAACCGCTCGCCGTAGTGGTCGTAAACAAGGGTCACGTGGTCGGGATAGGGTTCGTTGGGGGTACAGCGCATCATCCGGTGGCTGTAGCCCCGGTCCCAGCTGGAGGAACTGCCGCTGTACAGGGCTTCCTCTTCGTCAAAGGTGAGCATATCCAGATAATCGGGCAGTTCCCGCAGGAAGGGATTTACCGGATAAGCGGCCACCGACACCCCGATCTCGCCGCTGGACTCCTTGTAGCCCGTCTCGTACACCTGCAGGTCAATGTCCTTGAAGAGGAACCGCACGTCCACTTCGGCGGTGGCGAAGTTCTTTTCGTTCAGTGTGTGGTACTGCGCGGGGTCGCTGCGGCGGGTAAGGCTGCCCCGGATCACCGTGAGGTCGTACCCCACCGAGAGCAGGGTGGGCAGCAGCAGAGCCACCACCAGCAGGCAGGACAGCGAGCGCACCCAGCCCCAGAACCGGGAGAACTGCGCGTTCAGCGCATCGCCGATCTCCGCCGGGTCGCCCATGTCCCGAACCGCCCGCTCGGCGGCTTCGGCAGGGGTGTAGCCGGCCTCGGCCAGCACCTCCATGCGGTCCTCCAGATGGGCGGCCAGTTCCTCGCGGATGCGGTTCTTCTCGACCCGGTCGGCTCGGGTCAGGCGTGCAAGCACCCGGGCGCAGAAGGCTTCACAGCGTGCATCCATGGCTTCAGGCCTCCGCCAGGGGCAGGATGCCGTGCAAAACGGCATCCACTCCGTGGGCGTAACTGCGCCATGCCTCCGCCTCGGTGTGCAGAAGTGCCTGTCCCTTACGGGTCAGGTGGTAGTAGCGGCGCATGCGGCCGGTGGGCGCCTGCTGTTCGTAGGCTTCTACCGCGCCCTCCTGCTCCAGCCCGTGCAGAATGGGGTAGAGGGTGCCTTCCTTCATCTGGAAGGTGTGGTCGGAGCGGCGCTCCAGCTCCACGATCATCTGGTAGCCGTACATATCCTCGGCGGCCAGCAGCCCCAGAACCAATAGACTTGCATGTTCCAGCGATTTTTTCTTTGCAGCCATGGGATGCTCCTTTCTCCCGGCAGAGCCGGGCGGCGTATTTCCTGGGAAATAATACCTAGAATGTCTATGCTTTCTGTTTGGATTATACCTCGATATTCTAGGTATTGCAAGTGTGCGATGTGACAAAATTTGATAAAGTTCTTTGTGCAGATGCCTGAGCAATAAACAACAAACGCCCTGTCCGGGCGGACAGGGCGTTTGAAATGATTCGAATCTGAGAACAAGTTCAGCTCAGGGTGGCCAGTTCCTCGTTCCACACGGCGGCGCAGGCATCGCTGGGAATACGCCAGTCGCCGCGGGGGGACAGGGTGACCGAGCCCACCTTGGGGCCGTCGGGCAGGCAGCTGCGCTTGAACTGCTGGATAAAGAAGCGGCGGTAGAAGTTCTTCAGCCAGTGCAGCAGCACCTCGTCAGAGTAGCGGTCGCCCAGGGCGGCCTTGGCCATCTTGTAGATCTTGGCGGGGCCGAAGCCAAAGCGCAGCACATAGTACAGGTAGAAGTCGTGCAGTTCGTAGGGGCCCACCAGAGATTCGGTCTGCTGGGCGATCTCGCCGTTCTCGTTGGCGGGCAGCAGCTCGGGGCTGACGGGGGTGTCCAGAATGTCCAGCAGGCAGGCACGCAGGGTCTCGCTGGCAGCGATGTCGGCCTCATAATGGACGATGTGGCGCACCAACGTCTTGGGGATGCCGGCGTTCACGCCGTACATACTCATGTGGTCGCCGTTGTAGGTGGCCCAGCCCAGCGCCAGCTCGCTCAGGTCCCCGGTGCCCACCACCAGACCACCGGTTCGGTTGGCCAGATCCATCAGCTCCAGGGTGCGCACACGGGCCTGGCCGTTCTCAAAGGTCACATCGTAGCAGGTCTCGCTCTGGCCGATGTCGGCAAAGTGGCTGCGCACGGTGTTGGCGATGTTGATCTCCTGGAAGCTCACGCCCAGCTCCTCGCACAGGATCTCGGCGTTGGAGCGGGTGCGCTTGGTGGTGCCGAAGCAGGGCATGGTCACGGCCAGCACATCGGTCATGGGGCGGCCCAGCTTCTTCATGGCGCGCACGGCCACCAGCAGAGCAAGGCAGCTGTCCAGACCGCCGGAGATGCCGATGACCGCGGTCTTGGCCCAGGCGTGCTTGATGCGCTTGGCCAGACCGTCCGCCTGCATCTCGAGGATCAGCTCGCAGCGCTCGGCGCGGGCGGCGTCATCGGCAGGGACGAAGGGCATGGGGGAGATGGGACGGGTCAGAGCCACATCCACCACCGGCAGGTGGAAGGGAATGCGGGTGTAGCCTTCATCGTTCAGCTCGAAGCTGGTGTTGCGGCAGCGCTCGCTGACCATGCGGCCCAGATCCAGCTCGGTGCAGGCGTAAGCATCGCCGAAGGGCTTGGCTTCGGCCAAAATGCCACCGTTTTCGCAGATCAGGTCGTGGGCGGAGAACACCATGTCAGTGGTGGACTCGCCGTGGCCGGCATCGGCGTACAGATAGGCGCACAGTAACCGGCCGGACTGCTGGCTCACCAGCTGGCGGCGGTACTCGGCCTTGCCCACGGTCTCATCGCTGCAGGACAGGTTGGCGATGACGGTGGCGCCGGCCAGCGCATGGCTGGTGCTGGGGGGCAGCGGCGCCCACAGATCCTCGCAGATCTCGGCGGCCAGGCAGAAGGCGGGCATCTCGGCGCACTGGAACAGCAGCTTGGTGCCCATGGGGACCACCGCGCCCGCGAAGTTCACGGTGCGGGTGGCGGCGGGAGCGCGGTTGTAATGGCGCTTCTCATAGAACTCGCTGTAGTTGGGCAGGAAGGTCTTGGGGACCAGACCCAGCAGCTCACCGTGGCAGATCACGGCGGCGCAGTTGTACAGCTTGCCGTCCACCGGCACGGGCACGCCGATGCAGGCGACCAGATCCAGCTCAGCGGTGGCCTGCATGATCTGCACAAGGCCGGCCTCGGCGGCACGCTGCAGAGGCTGCTGCAGGAACAGGTCGCCGCAGGTGTAGCCGGTCAGCCCCAGCTCAGGGCAAACAGCCAGCTGCACGCCATCAGCGGCGGCTTTCTGCAGGGCCTCAATGGTCATCTGGGTGTTGTAGGGGCAGTCAGCCACCCGCAGCGCGGGCGAAAGGGTACAGGCTCTGATGAAACCGTGATTCATGTTCATGCCATCCTTTTCGTTTATTTGGGGCCGGGGGTGACCGGCTCATGTCTTGACTCACACAATGTTATTTTACCACGGAGGCGCGGTGAGAACAAGACCGCAGAGGGCAGATGGGCGGGAATTCCGCAGAAGATGCCCGAAGCTTGCACAGAGGCATACCGCCGTGGTAAGCTGTAGGCAGAGAAATGCGGCAGGAGGTGCGGTGCATGGGACAGGGCATTCTGATGCTGGTCGAGATTGGATTTTTCGCAGCTTTTTTTGATTTTGCAAATCCATATCTGAGCGTGCCCATGTACGGGTTGGTACTCATCGGCTTTTTGATCCATCGGCTGCTTCTGAAGCGGTGCCGCACCCGTCCGGGGCGCTGGGCGTTTGCAGGGGTGCTTATGGCGGCCGCTGTGTGCGGTGAACTGGCCTGCGCAGTCATCACTGGCTGGGACCTGTTGGGCGTTTTGATCCTGTATGGGTTCGTGTGGTGCCTTGCCATCGGCGCATTTGCAGCCGCCGTGTGGAATACTGCAAAAAAATATTTCAGGCCGTGAAAAAGTCAGGCGCAGCGCTGAGCGAAGGTTTATGGATCTCAGTTCATATACAGGTGGGATTTCAGACGCTTTGATGACCCGCAGCGTTGGTTCCCGGGGTCCGATCGGGATCTGAGGATCGAATCCGATGGCGTTCATGTTGTGCGCAACGGGTCGCACGATTTCCCGGAAAATGGGGATCGCTTCCGGGAGACCATGAAAGATGCAGGAGTTTGCCTTCTATAAGTGGAGAAGCATGATGGCTGAAAGTCCGGTGCCGGTCGAAGCGCCGCCCGTTGATTTCCAAAACATCCCCTTGCCCCGGCCGCGCCGCTGTGGTACACTGATACAGTGGCAAAAGAACCGATAAAACGAGAGGGAACGACCCATGAATGAGGGACTGTTGGTTTTGAATTACGTTGCCCCCCTGCTGATGAAGCTGGTGGGACATCTTTGGCAGAAGCAGGCGGAAAAGCTGCCCGAAAGCCGTGAGCAGTACAAGAAGCAGGCCACCGGCGAGGCGCTGGACAGCATGGGTCAGTGGCTGCTGTGGATCATGGTGCTGCTGACCATCACCTATATGGTGTACCACATGTGGACGGTGCTGGCCGTTCTGGTGGGCGGTACGGTGCTGAGCGCGGGCTTCCTGCTGCTGGCGCTGCGTCAGGCACG
Source organism: Oscillospiraceae bacterium (assembly GCA_017472375.1). GTDB lineage: Bacteria > Bacillota > Clostridia > Oscillospirales > Ruminococcaceae > SFJ001. Next base: position 8,739 of record JAFUQL010000312.1, read on the forward strand.
GCGCGCTGTGGCCGAGAAGTACGGCGACCAGCCCTGACGTGCGATGATCATCCAACCATAAAAACCGCCCGGCGGAGAGCGCTGCTCCCGGCCGGGCGGTTTTGTTTTGATTTACTGGGCGAAGCGGGCGAGGAACTGACGGGTGCGCTCCTCCTTGGGGTGCTCAATGACCTCGTGGGGATCGCCTTCTTCCACGATGTAGCCGCCGTCCATGAAGATGACCCGGTCGGCCACGTCGCGGGCAAAGGCCATCTCATGGGTGACGATGACCATGGTCATACGCTCGGCGGCAAGCTGGCGGATGACCTTCAGGATTTCACCGGTCAGCTCCGGATCCAGCGCACTGGTAGGCTCGTCGAAAAACAGGATGGAGGGCTGCATGGCCAGTGCCCGGGCGATGGCCACACGCTGCTGCTGGCCGCCAGAGAGCTGGCTGGGGTAGCTGTCCTCCTTGCCGGTCAGACCCATCTTCTCGATGAGGGCGTGGGCGGTGGCCTCAGCGTCCTCGCGGGTGCGCTTCTGCACGTTGATGGGTGCATCGGTGATGTTTTTCATCACCGACCAGGGGGGGAACAGGTTGAAGTTCTGGAACACCAGTCCGAAATAGCGCTGGATGTGTTTGATCTGGGCAGCGGAGGCGTACACGGCCTTGCCGTCGGGGCCGTCCTGTGCGGCCACCTCGCCGCTGTACACCAGCTTGCCGGAGTCCATGGTCTCCAGCAGGGTGGCACAGCGCAGCAGGGTGGATTTGCCACTGCCGGAGGGGCCGATGATGGCCACCACCTCGCCCTCCTCCACGCTCAGGGAGATGTCGTGCAGCACGTCCAGTGTGCCGAAGCCTTTTTTAAGATGTTCGATCTCAAGCAGTTTCATGGTACACCGCCCCCCTTAGTCGTAGTAGCTCAGTCTGGCTTCGATGCGGTCCATTGCGGTGGCCACCACCAGATTGAAGATGTAGTAGAAGATGCCGGCCACAAACAGCGGCACGATGTTGGAATCCGCCGCCGCGATCTGCTTGGCCAGAGTGAACATCTCGGTGTAGGCGATGGCGAAGGCCA
>JAFUQL010000313.1 GCA_017472375.1 Oscillospiraceae bacterium
ACACCGCCATGCTGCTCACCGCCGCCGAGTACCTGAAGCCCATGGAAAACGCCCTGCCCGGCCGGCTGGTGCTGCTGTTTCAGACCGGCGAGGAGCCGCTGAAAGGCGCCCTGCACATGATCGAACAAGGCGTGCTGGAACGCTACCCCATGGACTTTCTGTTGGCGCTGCATGCAGGCAGCTTCTGCGGGCCGGCCTTCAACTCCGGCGACATCGTTCTGTCCCGCAAGCTGACCTTCTTCTCCAGCGACTCCATCCGCATCACGGTGCGCGGCAAGGGCGGCCACGCCGCTTCCCCCCACAACAGCGTGGATCCCATCCTGACCGCCGCCCACATTCTGGAAGCCCTGCAGCAGGTGGCTGCTCGGGAGGTATCTCCGCACATCCCCAAGGTCATCAGCATCACCCACCTGCACGCCGGCGCGCCCACCTACAACGTCATCCCGGACGAAGCGCTGCTGATGGGCGGTATCCGCACCACCGACCCGGAGACCCGCGCCTTCCTGGTGCGCCGCGCCGAGGAGGTGTGCCGCCAGACCGCCGCCGCCATGCGGGCAAGCGTAGACTTCGAGATCGTGGAGGGCTGCCCCGCCCTCGCCAACGATACCGCCCTGGCCGACCGGGTGTTCCGCACCGTGTCGGAGCTGTTCCCGGGGCGCACCCACTGGATGCCCGAGGCCAACACCTGCAGCGAGGACTGCTCCTACTTCTTCGAGCGCATCCCCGGCTGCTATCTGTTCCTGGCCAGCATGGGGCTGCACCCTGCTGACGGCCAGCTCTACCCCCATCACAACGCCCGCTTCCGCCTGGACGAGACCGTCCTGTGGCGGGGCGCTGCCGCCATCGTCCGGTCCGCGCTGGATCTGATGGACTGACGATATTTCACTGTAATTCTTCACACATTTCAAGAGGAGGAACCCACTATGAGCAAGTTTGATCTGACCCCCGCCTTTGCCGATGAGCTGATCGCGTTCTACCGGGAGGGCATCCGCACCCGCAGCTACTCCGACGAGGAGGGCACCTACGCCGAGCTGATCGTGGCCGAGATGAAGCGGCTGGGCTTTGACGAAGCCTACATCGACCCCGCCGGCAACGTGGTGGGCAAGGTGGGCAGCGGCCCCAAGGTCATCCACTTCGACTCCCACATGGACACCGTACAGGTGAACGACGCCGATGAGTGGGCCGCCCCGCCCTTCAGCGCCGACATCGTGGACGGCTATGTGTATGGCCGCGGCTCGGTGGACATGAAGAGCGGCCTGAGCGCCTCCCTGTACGCCGCCGCGCTGGCCAAGCAGAACGGCCTGCTGGAGGGCAAGACCGTCTACGTCACCGGCAGTGTGTGCGAGGAGTACTGCGACGGCGTGTGCCTGCAGCACTTCTACAAGGATGCCGGTGTGAAGCCTGACTTCTGTGTCATCTGCGAGCCTTCCGACAATCTGATCACCCTCGGCCACACCGGCAAGGTGCAGGCCCGCATCAAGACCCACGGTGTGTCCGCCCACGGCTCTGCCCCCGACAAGGGCATCAATGCCGTGTACGAGATGGCCGAGATCATCCAGCGGGTGGAGACCCTGAACAAGAAGCTGGGCGAGGTGGAGGGCCAGGGCACCATCGCGCTGACCCACATCTCCTGCATCACCGCCAGCCTGAACGCCGTGCCCAACGAGTGCGAGATCTATCTGGACCGCCGCCTGCGCCTGGGCGAGAGCGTGGAGAAGGTAAAGGCCGAGCTGGACGCCCTCATCGCCGGCAAACGCGCCACTTGGGAGCCGGGCACCCTGCGCCACACCAGCTGGAAGGGCGTGGAACTGGTGTACGAGCCCGCCCACGACCCTTGGAAGATCGCGG
>JAFUQL010000314.1 GCA_017472375.1 Oscillospiraceae bacterium
ACGGCATCCGCGATGTGTGGATTCTCAACACCGGCGACCTGAAGGGCAACGAGGTCAGCCTCCATCAGTTCCTCGACCTGGCCTACGATTATGACAAGTGGGGCAGCCGCGATGTGCTGAACTGGCGCAAGTGGGTGGATCATTTCGCCGCCGAGACCTTCCCCGGGCTGGATGCGGCGGAGCAGACCGCCGTGGCTCAGGTGCTGACCGATCTGTACGACCTCAACGGCAAGCGCCGCCCCGAGGCGCTGAACGCCAGCGTCTATCATCCCTGCCACGAGAACGAATCCGTGCGCATGTACGAGCTGGGCGAATCCCTCTGGCGGGCCAGCGATGCGCTGCATACCCATTTCTCCCAGCCTGCAAAGGACGCCTACTACTCCCTGGTGCACCTGCCCCTGACCAGCAGCATCAACCTGCTGGACATGCACCTGATGGCCGGCACCAACGCCCATCACGCCGCCCAGGCCCGTCCCGTCGCCAACTACTTTGCCGACCGGGTGGCCGAATGCATGGCCGAGGACGAAGCGCTGTGCGCCGAATACGCCGCCTTCCGGGACGGCAAGTGGTCCGGCATGGAGCGCGAGGCCCATATCGGCTTCACCATGTGGAATGAGGACGGCTGCAAAATGCCCCTGCGCACCTACGTCTATCCCTGGAAGGAGCCCCGGCTGAGTGTCTCCCGGGCGGATGACGAGCGCATCTGCGGGCGGGCCTACTTCGGCCCCATGGTCATCCCGGCGGATGATTTCTGCGATGAGGGCGTGACCGAGGTGAAGCTCGAGATCGCCAACGCCGGCACGGGCGAGCTGACCTGGCGCATTGAGGGCGAGGCCGACTGGCTGACCGTGACGCCCCGGTCGGGCAAGACCTGCGATCTGGACTTTGTGACCCTCACCTGCGACCGCAGCAGGCTGAGCGGTGAACTGCAGCAGTGCCGTCTGCTGATCCTGGCGGACGACGGCCGGGTAGCGGTGGACGTTTCCGCGAAAAAGCATGCCGAAAATGCCCAGCCCGCCTACATGCCGGTCAAACAGGTCGTCACCATCGAAGCGCCCTACTTCTGCGCAAAGCAGGATGCAAAGAACGCTGCCTTCCGGGTGCTGCCCGGCTACGGCCGCAGCGGCAGCGCCGTGAAGGTGTACCCCACCACCGCCGCCTTCCAGCCCGGCGAAAACGCGCCGTCCCTCACCTACCGCTTCTTCGCGGAAACGGCGGGCGACTATGTATGCGAAATGTGGCTCACCCCCACCAGCCCCGTGCAGCCCGGCGTTCCCATGCGCTGCACCCTCACCGGCCCCGACGGCGACATGCAGACCGTCACCTGCGTCCCGGCGGATTACCGTGCCGGTGAAAACAGCGATCCCCGCTGGTGCGCCGCCATGGTCAGCCACATCCGCAAGGTGCAGGCCAGCATCCGCTGCCTGGCAGGCCTGAACGAGGTCACCATCGGTGCGGTTGACCCCAACCTGAGCCTGGAGCGCCTCCTGATCTGGCCCGAAGGCCATCAGCTGCCCGCCAGCTACCTGGGCCCCCGGGAGAGCGCCCTGCTGTGATTCCTTCCCCCCGCCGGCATGGGCCGGCCTCTGACAAAGGAGATGCTGTTATGGCACGTTCCAGCAAATACGAAATGAACATGACCGAGGGCGCGCTGCTGCCCAAGGTACTGATGTTTTCCCTGCCGCTGATCGCCTCCGGCATCCTGCAGCTGCTCTTCAACGCCGCAGACATGGTGGTCGTGGGCCGGTGGGCCGGCAAGGAATGCCTGGCCGCCGTGGGCTCCACGGGCAGCCTGATCAACCTGATGGTGAACGTCTTTATCGGCCTGAGCGTAGGCGGCAGCGTCGCCGTGGCCCGGTCCTTCGGCGCGAATGACCCGGCGGAGGTCCACAAGGCCGTCCACACCGCCATGACCCTGGCAATCATCGCAGGCCTGGTTGTGGGCGCAGCGGGCTTCCTCTTCTGCCGGCCGCTGCTCAGGATGATGGATAACCCCGTCCTCGACCTGGCCACCACCTACATGAAGATTTACTTCCTG
>JAFUQL010000315.1 GCA_017472375.1 Oscillospiraceae bacterium
TAGACCTCCGCCCCGGCCATGCCCAGCGCCCATACCCCCAGAAAGCCCGGCAGCTGGTTGAACGCCGCCTGGTAGACCAGGCCGCTCTGCCGAAGCGCCCAGCCCCAGGTGTACACCGCCTGCCCCGTGCACAGCGCCAGAAAGGTCAGGCAGGGGCGGCGCCAGAACCCCCGCGCGAGCAGGGGGAACAGCAGGTAGAAGAACGCCAGCACGCCCACCGTCCACAGCACGATGCCCAGCTCGGTGTACAGGTAGGTGTAGGGGTGCAGGGTGTGCAGCAGGGTCATGTGGCTGGGCAGATCCCAGGCCAGCCGGGCGGTCAGCCCGCCGTCCGGCAGGGCGAAAACACCAGCGTGACCAGCACACAGAACCAGTAGCTGGGCAGAACGCGCACCGCCCGCCGCCGCCAAAAGCCCTCACAGCCGGGGAACGGCCGGCCCTCCAGCCGGGCCCGGGCATAGGGCAGCCACAGGCAGAAGGCCGACAGCAGGATCATGCCGTCCACCCACACATAGCCGGTGCGCACCATGGGGGTCATCACGCCGGGGCTGATCCAGGTCTGCTGCCAGATGTGGAACCAGCCCACCAGACCCACCGCCAGCGTGCGGAACAGATCCGCGCCCACCGGGCGGCTCAGGGCGGCCAGATCGGGGCGTCACCGGGCACCGCCCGGTACAGCCATCTCTCCCCGCCCATCAGAAGGCCCACTCGCCGTGTTTGAAGATCTGCACGGTGGTGCCGTCCGCCCGCAGGCCGGTGATGTCCATGTCGGGGGCGCCCACCATCACGTCCTCATGGATGGCGGAGTCGTTCATGCCCAGCGCCTCCCGCTGCTCTTTGGTCATGGCGGTGCCGCCGGCGATGGTGCCCGGGTAGCCCGCACCGAAGGCGATGTGGCAGGCGGCGTTCTCGTCGAACAGGGTGTTGTAGAACAGCACCCCGCTTTGGTTGATGGGGCTGGAGGCGGGCACCAGCGCCACCTCGCCGATGCGGCAGGCGCCCTCGTCGCTGGCCAGCAGCTCGCCCAGCAGTTCGTCGTTCTTCTCAGCACTGTGGGCCACCACCCGGCCATCCTTGAAGGTGACGGAGAAGCCCTCGATGAGCTGGCCGTTGTAGACATAGGGCTTGGTGCCCTTCACCACGCCGTCCACCCGCAGGCGGTGGGGGCAGGTGAACACCTCCTCGGTGGGCACGTTGGCGATGAATCGGGCGCCGTTCTCAGCGGTGCTGGACGCGCCCTCCCAGACGTGCCCCTCCGCCAGGCCCACGGTCAGGTCGGTGCCGTTGGCGCTGGTCAGGTGCAGGCTGCGCAGGCCCCATGCGTTGAGCTGGTCGCGGCGGGCGGTGGTGCGGGCCACATGGGCCTGCCACTCCCCCACCGGGTCGCCGCCGGTCACCCGGCACACGTCGAAGATCAGGCTCCACAGCTTTTCCACCGCCTCGTCCACGGGCAGGCCGGGGAATACGGTCCTGGCCCAGGCGGGGGCGGGCACCGCGGCCACACACCACTGCACCCGGTCGTTCAGGGTGTAGTCGTTCCAGGGCTTCAGAGCCTTGCGGCGGGCGAGGCTCACCCGGTTCAGCTTGCCTGCATCCAGCCCGGCAAAGGCCTCCGGGTCGCTGGCGTGGATGGCCAGCAGGGCGCAGCCGCCCTCGCTCTCGGCGTAGTCCAGCCAGCTGCGCAGCTCATAGGGCAGCACGGTGGACAGGGCGCTCTCCTCCCCCAGCTCCATGCGGATGCGGGCGAGCTGCTCGTCCTCGTAGCGCACCACCACGTCCCGGGCACCGGCCGCGTAGCCGGCGCGGGCGCAGCAGTGGGCGAAAAAGGCCATATCCACCGGGCAGCGGATGAGGAACGCCTGCCCGGGCTGTACGTTCACGCCCACCTGCACGATGAAGTCGGCGTATTTCTGCAGAAGCTCTCTGTTCATGGGGTACTCCTTTGTCGGTCGTTGTGCTTGTGATACCTATTATAATAGGGAAACGCGGGGAGTGCAAATCCGGTAAAAAGTGGGGGGGCTATCGGTTCACTGTGGAGCGCACGGCAAACAACACCGCCGCGGTGACCCGAAGGCTTCTCCCTCCGGGAGAAGCTGTCTGCGAAGCAGACGGATGAGGGACGGGATGCAGAGCCTTGGATCAAAGCCGCAGCCCCGCCGCATCAAAGAAATGCTCCGCCATAAAACACAAAAAGGTCCCCCCCTTGCGGGGAGACCTTCTTTTTTTGCAGTTGCATTTGCGGCTGCGGCGCGGCTCACTCCTCGCCGTCCAGCTCCTCCAGCAGGGCGTCCACCGCGGCGGCGGCCTTCTCAAACTCGGCGTCGTCCTCGATGTCCTCCAGCATGGGCTCGCCCTCGGCGTCCTCGCTGTAGCCGTAGACGTACACCTGGCCGTCCTCGGCGTCGGGGCCGTCCAGCGGCATCAGGGCGATGTAGTCCTTCTCGTCCACACCCACGATGCCCACCACCAGGCAATCCAGCGTGCTGCCGTCGTCCATGGTCAGGGTGATGATGTTCTCCTCGCCCTCGGTGCCTTCCATGCGCTCCAGATCCTCTGCCATATCGGTCGTCCTCCTCTGCGGGCGGGGCCTCGGCCCCGCGGTTTTCTTCTTGTGTCCAGTATACCACATCCCGGGCCCGGCTTCCAGCCCTGCGGGGCGCAAAAAATGCCCGGGCACAGGGCCCGGGCATCGGTCTGTGGTCACTGGGGGCGCTCACCAGAACAGCGCCAGCACCACCGTGAGCAGGCCCGCCACACCGATGGACACGCCGCTCATGGCGCCGGTCAGCTCGCCCATCTGCACGGCGGTGGTGGTGCCCGCCGCATGGCTGCTGGTGCCCACGGCCACGCCCACCGCCACCTCGTCCTCCAGGCGCAGCAGTTTGGCCAGGGTGGGGGCCAGCACCGCGCCGGTGATGCCCGACACGATGACGCACACCGCCGTGACGCCCACCAGGCCGCCGCCCTGCTCGCTGAGGGCCACCGCGATGGGGGTGGTGACGCTGCGGGGCAGCAGGCTGTACAGCAGGGCATCCTCCAGCAAAAACAGCCGGCACAGCCCGTGCATCAGCGCCACGTTGACCAGGCTGCCCGCCAGGCAGCCGCCCACCACCGGCACGAAGTTCTGCTGCAGCACCTGCCGCTGGTTGTACACCGACAGGCCCAGCACCACCGTGGCCGGGGTGAGCATCAGGTTGATCATGTCGCTGCCCAGCTTAAAGCTCTCCAGCGGGATGCCGCACACCGAGATGACCACCGCGCTCAGCAGGATGCCGATGAGCATGGGGTTGAGGATGGGGCTGTCGAACCGGCGGCGCAGCTGCATGCCCACCTCGTAGCAGGCCAGGCAGATCACGATGCCGGTGAGGGGGGTGTTGAACAGCATCTCTCTCATTTTGCCCCCTCCTTTTGGTTCATCAGCTTCTGCAGCAGGCGGACCGTCAGCCCGGTGACCGCGAAGGTGATGCAGGTGCTCACCACGCAGATGCCCAGGATGACCAGGCCGTACTGCCGGAGCACGTCCAGCTGCTGCAGCACCGGCACGCACATGGGCACGAAGAAGAAGCCCATGTTCTTCTGCAGAAAGCCGGCCACGTCCCCGATGTGCCGGTGCTGGATGACCCCGCAGAGCATCAGCACCACCAGCAGCACCATGCCGGTGACGCTGCCCGGCACGGCGATGGGCAGCAGCTCGCTGATCACCGCGCCCGCCAGGCACACGCCGAACAGCACCAGGCACTGCTGCAAATGGGTAAACATAGGCGTTTCTCCTTTCGGCCGCCCGCACCGCGCAAAAAAGCGGGGCCCGCGGCGGCACACTTGCCCCGCAGACCCCGCCGGGATGCGGGCTTTATTTACGCTGGATCGATCAGAACTCGATCTTCTTCTCGATGTAGCTCTTCAGCTCAGAGATGGGGATGCGCACCTGCTCCATGGTGTCGCGGTCGCGCACGGTGACGCAGCCGTCGCCGGCCTCGGTCTCGCTGCCGAAGGTCTGGAAGTCCACGGTGATGCACAGGGGGGTGCCGATCTCGTCCTCACGGCGGTAGCGCTTGCCGATGGAACCGGCGTCGTCAAAGTCCACCATGAAGTACTTGCTCAGCTCCTGCCAGATGGGCATGGCCTGCTCGCTCA
>JAFUQL010000316.1 GCA_017472375.1 Oscillospiraceae bacterium
GCCGATCATCACAGCCGCCATCACACGGCCGCTGCCAGCCGCAAGGGCCGCCGTACCAAACAGATAGGCCGACTTATTTACCGGGCCGCCAAAGTCCACATTCATCATCGCGCCGAGCACGCAGCCCAGCAGTACAGCCGCTGCGCCGTCCAGCGAGCCAAGCAGTCCGCTGAACCACTGTCCTCCGCCGCCAAATACCGGCGCCAGGGCATCGACACACAGCCCCACCGCCAGAAGTGCTGCCAGCGGGCAGAGCAGCATGGTGCGCACACTGTCCAGGGCCGCCGGCACACGCGCAGTCAGCCGGGTCATGCCCCAGGCCACCAAGCCGGCAAGGAAGCCCACCGCCAATGCGGAGAGCAGACCGCCGCCCACCGCCTGCACCAGAAGTCCGCCTGCGAAGCCCGGCATCAGGCCGGGGCGGTCAGCGACCGCATAGGCGATGCCGCCCGCCGCCACCGGGCCAGCCAGAAGCAGTGCCGCTCCGCCCACCGCCATGAGCAGTGCAGCCAGCGATGGAGCAAACGGAGCGACGTACCGTTCCGCCAGCGCAGTCAATGCGCCGCCCGCCACCAAAAAGGGCAGCATATAGCTGACACCGTTCATCAGATACTTATACAAGCGGCGGACCACCCGCACAGGCGGAGCGGCCGCCTGCACCGTTTTCTCTCCTCCGCCGCTCAGAGCCTGCTGCAGCAGCTCGGCCGGGCGGTGGATCCCGTCGGCCACCGGCACACTAATGACCCGCTTGCCTGCGAACCGGGCGGTCTCCACCTGCTTGTCCGCCGCGACGATCACCGCCTCGGCCACCCGAATGTCTTCTTCGGTCAGCATATTCTCCACGCCGCGGCTGCCGTTGGTCTCCACCTTCACCGGGATGCCCAGCACCCGGGCCGCCTCACGGACTGCCTGTGCAGCCAACTAGGTATGGGCGATGCCGCTGGGGCAGGCCGTGACCACCAGAATGCGCGGCTGCTGCGCATCGCCGCATTCCTCTGCGGGTACAGGCGCATCTCCCTCTGCCAAAAGGGCGGCGGCATCCTCAGGCCGTTCCAGGCGGCGCAGGGTATCCCTTACGCCCTCCCGCTCCAGCGCCATGGCCAATGCGGCGATCGCCTGCATATGCACCGCGCTGTCCTGGGGCGAGGCGATCATCAGCAGCATATCCACCGGCACTCCGTCCATAGAACAGCAATCCAGCGGCTCACCAAGCACCAGAAGCGCCGCAGCCGGCTGCTCTACCCCCTCGGAGCGAGCATGGGGCAGCGCAAGGCCGCCCTGGACCGCTGTACTGCTCTGTGCCTCCCGCGCTTGCAGATCCCGTTCGAAGCAAGCTCTGTCCAGCAGACACCCATCCGCCTCCAGCAGTGCGGTCAATCTTCGGTTTGCTTCGGCCCGGTCCGCCACGCGTACACCCAGCCGGATGCGGCTGGCAGGCAAAAGCTGTGCGATGTCCATGACCGTGCCCCCCTTTCGATCTTTTCGTTCGTATTACTTGTATTTTGGCGCTGCGATGGATCTGCAGCCCCGCCTTGTGGAACCGTTTCCACTTTCTGGATGTTTTCACTATAACACAGACCTGCGGCCTTGGCAAACAGAAATCACCCGAAAAAAGGCAGTTTCTCCGTAGGCCCAGCCAAAAAAACAGCACGCCGCCGGATGCTCCGGCAGCGTGCTGTACGTTTTTTGTTCAAGCGAAGCTCACTGCAGCTCCTCGCTCCTGTTCAGCTCCATCGCAGCGACGTGCTCCTTCAGCTTCTCGAAGCTCTCGCCGCTGATGGCGTGTTCCATGCGGCAGGCATCCTGTGCCGCCACAAAAGGATCCACGCCGATGCTGGTGAGGAAGGAGGTGATGACCCGGTGCCGCTCGTACACCTGCGAAGCCAGTTTAAGGCCGGTCTCGGTCAGGGTGATGTGGCCATCCTTGTCCATTTCGATGTGGCCGCTGGTCTTGAGCAGACCCATGGCCCGGCTGACGCTGGGCTTGGAGTAGTTCATCCGTGCCGCAATGTCGATGCTGCGCACATAGCCCTTCTCGTTGTAGAGAACATAGATGGTCTCCAGATAGTCCTCGCGGGATTCAAAGCTGCGCATGGGGGTCCCTCCTTTTGTCGTTGGTTTACTTGCGCTGAGCCTTCGCCACCTGCATCATGATGGCGCACTCCATACGCTTGCGGAACAGCTCACAGCCGTACTCGTACACACCGCGGATGGAGCCGGTGGCGTGGTATGCGTTGGCGGCACAGCCGCCGCTGCAGTACTGGCGGGCCCAGCAGTCCTTGCAGTCGGGGCGGGCGTAAGCGTTGCACAGCTTGAACTCGTCCCGCAGGGCGGTGTTGGTCACGCCGTCC
>JAFUQL010000317.1 GCA_017472375.1 Oscillospiraceae bacterium
TCTTTCCTCTAAAAAAAGCCGCGCCGGGCGGCCACAGGCCGCCCGGCGTTTTTTGCGTGTCTTTTGCGGGTCAGCGACAAAAACCGCCCCCGCCGGGTTTCTCGTCCGGCGGGGGCGGTCTGATTTATACAGGGCTTACAGGGCGCTCAGGGCGGCCTCGTCGGCCACCACGGTCACGTCGGGGTGCATCTGCAGGATGGAGGCGGGCACCTGGGGGGTGACCGGGCCAAAGAAGGCCTTCTTCACGATCTCGGCCTTGTCTGCGCCGCTGACCACCAGCACCACCTTGCGGGCGGCCATGATGGTGCCGATGCCCATGGTGACGGCCTGGCGGGGCACATCGTCCTTGCTGGCGAAGAAGCGCTTGTTGGCCTCGATGGTCTCCTCGGCCAGATCCACAACGTGGGGGCCCTTGGGGAACTCGCCGCAGGGCTTGTTGAAGCCGATGTGGCCGTCGTGGCCCAGGCCCAGCAGCTGCAGGTCCACGCCGCCCAGGCTCTCGATCAGCGCATCGTAGCGGGCGCACTCGGCGGCCATGTCCTCCGCCATGCCGTTGGGCAGATTGGTGGCGCCCTCGGGCAGGTTCACATGGTCAAAGAAGTTGTCGTGCATGAAGTAGTAGTAACTCTGGTCGTTCTCGCGGGGCAGGGCCAGGTACTCGTCCAGGTTGACGGTGCGCACCTGGGAGAAGTCCACATCGCCCTTGTTGTACCAGTCGATGAGCTGCTGATAGGTGCCGATGGGGCTGGAGCCGGTGGCCAGGCCCAGCACACAGTCGGGCTTCTGGATGACCTGCGCAGAGATGATGTTGGCGGCCTGGCGGCTCATGGCCGCATAGTCGGCGGTGCGAATGATCTTCAGCATGATGGTATGCTCCTTTACAAAAATCAGGTGGTCCCGTGTGTGTGCGGCGGCATCAGCCCACCAGCACCTTGAACACGGCCTTCTTCACATGGGTCTCGGCGGTGCAGCGCACACCCGGGCGGTGCAGATCCTCGGGGAAGGTGATGAGCATATGCCCCGGGGTCAGGGCCACGGCGGTCTCGGGCCGGCCGTCGTACTCAAAGAAGTCACGCTCCTCGCTGCCGCCCAGTTCGTTCAGGGTGCCCAGCCGGGCCACAGCGATCTCCTCGGCCCCCTGCAGGGGGATGTGGATATCGGTATAGCGGCGGTGCCCCTCATAGGTGGCACCCTCCAGGGGCTTTGCCTCAAACTCGGCCACGTTGATGAACACCGCATCCCCGGCCAGTTCGGTGCGGCCCATGGGCAGCGCGTTCAGGTCATGCTCCAGGATGTAGAGCAGGGCGATGTCCAGGTTCTTGTCCATCCCCAGATAGCGGGCGGCGTCGGCCAGTGCAGCGTAGATCATGGTGGTATGCTCCTTTCCGGGCAGCGCAGGGCGCACTGTCTCTATGCTTCATTTTAAAAAATGCATCCGTGTTTGTCCATACCCTTTCCCGATATTTTTTGCCCAAACACGGCGGGGCCTCTCCAGGTTTTACCGCGCCCTCTTTTGTGCGGACCACCTTTGTGACAGTATTCCGTCAAAGTCAAAAAACGCACCGAAATGCTTTGCACGTCCGTTGCTTTTTCTTGCCTTTGGGGGCGGTTGCCCGTATAATGGAAGAGGAATGGTACGCCCGCCCGCAGTGATCTGCGGCGCAGTACGGCGCCATTCGGGAGGAAACGATGCAAGACAGCAATTTGTTGGCCCTCATTCAGCAGCGGTACCCTTCGCTGACCCGCTCTTCGCAGAAGATCGCCGACTACCTGTGTGAAAACGCGGCCGAGGCCCAGTATCTCTCCATCTCCAGCCTTGCAAAGCGGTGCGGCGTGGCCGAGGCCACCATCTTCCGGTTCTGCAAAGCGCTGGACTTCGGCGGCTACAACGAACTAAAGATCGCGCTGGCCCGGGCCAACGCCGAGCCCGGCTCCAGCCACCTGGCCTACGGCGAGCCCTCGCCGGACGACTCCCCCGAGACCCTGCGGGAGCGGCTGCACGCCATCACGGTGGAGGCGCTGTCCAATACGCTGGAGCAGATGGACACCGCCACCATTGCCAGGGCGGCCGACCTGCTCACCCAGGCCAGGCGGGTGTTCTGCTTTGGCCAGGGCGGCAGCCACCTGACTGCCATGGAAGCCTGGAACCGCTTCTCCTGCATCTCCAACAAGTTTTATGCCATCCAGGACAACCATCTCCAGTCCATGGCCGCCAGCCTGATGGAGGAGGGGGATGTGATCCTGTATGTGTCCTACTCCGGCGCCACCCGGGAGATGAACGACATCCTGGCGCCCGCCTGCCGCCGCGGCGTGAAGGTGATCCTCATCACCCACTACCCCGACAGCCCTGCCGCCGCCATGTCCGAGGTGGTGCTGCTGTGCGGCAGCAAAGAGAGCCCTCTGCAGACCGGCAGCGTAGCCGCCCGCATCGCCATGCTGTTCATCGTGGATGTGCTGGTGCATGAGTTCTGCCGCCGGGACTGGGAGGGCACCCGCCGCAATCAGGACATCACCAGCGGCATCATCGCCTCCAAGCTGCAATAAACACCGCATCACAAAACAGCGCCCGACCCTCAGGGTCGGGCGCTGTTTTTTCAGTTTTGGTCCCGGCTTTTGGCCAGCACGGCGGCAGCAAGGCCCACCATCAGGCTGGCGCAGATGCCGCCTGCCGCAGCGCTGAACCCGCCGGTGAGCGCCCCCAGCAGGCCGCAGCGCTCCACCGCATCCACCACCCCCTGTGCCAGCAGGTGGCCGAAGCCCAGCAGCGGCACGGTGGCCCCCGCCCCGGCAAACTCCACCAGAGGGGCGTACCAGCCCAGCGCACTGAGCACCACCCCCGCCGTCACATACATCACCAGGATGCGGGCCGGGGTCAGCTTGGTCAGGTCAATGATGAGCTGGCCGATCACACACAGCCCGCCGCCCACCACAAACGCCCACACATAGGTCATCGCACCGCACCTCCATTCGCCTCCAGCTCCACCAGATGGGCCACGCCGGGGATGCTCTCCCCCTGCAGACAGGTGGTCTGGCTCATCAGCGCACCGGTGGCAATGAACAGCACCCGGCGCAGCTCGCCCTTTGCCAGCATGGGCAGGATGTGCGCCCCCAGCACGGCTGCACTGCATCCGGCCCCGCTGCCGCCCGCCTTGACCCGCTGGGTGGTCCGGTCGTACAGGATCAGCCCGCAGTCCCGGTGGTTGGGCAGGGGAAGGCCCTCCTGCTCCAGAATGTCCGCCAGCAGCCGGCTGCCCACCAGCCCCAGGTCCCCGGTGAACACCGCATCGAAGTGCTCCGGCCTCTCGCCGGTGTCGGCGAAGTACCGCAGGATGGTCCCGGCGGCAGCGGGGGCCATGGCCGCGCCCATGTTGTTGATGTCGGTCACGTCGTAGTCCCGCACCCGCCCGAAGCACACCGCACGCACCAGGGGGCCCTTGCCCTCCGGGGTCAGCATCACGCCGCCCGAGGCGGTGGCCGTCCACTGGGCGGTGGGGGTGCGGAAGGCCCCGTAGTCCAGCGGGGTGCGGTACTGCCGTTCGGCGGTGCAGAAGTGGCTGCTGGTGAGCGCCGCCGCCCGGTATGCCAGCCCGCTGCCTGCAAAGCAGGCCGCCAGCCCCAGCCCCTCGGCCATGGTGCTGCAGGCCCCATACAGCCCCGCGTAGGGCACATCCATACGGCGCATCACATAGTGGCTGGCGGTGCA
>JAFUQL010000318.1 GCA_017472375.1 Oscillospiraceae bacterium
CAACCAGGAGGCCGAGGAACTGCAGGATGCCCTGGACGAGCGCACCGAGGAGGTGCGGCAGCTCAAGGCGGCCATGGCAGCGGCTCCGGTGCCGCCCGCCGTGGTGGACGAGACCGAGGTGCAGCGCCGGGTGCAGGAGGGCATCGCCGCGGCGTTGGCAGAGCGTACAAGCATGGAGCAGACCCGAGACACGGCGCTTGCCATCAAGACCGTGTGCAACTCGGTAGACGGTATGCTGGAGGCGCTGGACGAACTGATGAGCGAGAGACAGCTGACGGCGCCCGCCGAGAACGCCATGAAGGCATTGACCCAAATGCTCCGCGCTTGGGCGAATGAGTTCAGCCTGCTGGGCGACGGCGAGGAGGAGTGAGATGCTGTACGACTACAACGCCGCCCAGTGGCGGAGCTTTTATCTGGCCGACAGCCTGCGCCCCCTCGAGCCGCCCGACGAGCCCGAGCCGCCCGAGGATGAGCCGCAGGTCTTTTGCGCCCACCGCTTTGAGATCACCCGCCCGGCCTGCCGGGTGTGCAGCGGAACGCCCCGCGAGGCCTGCCCGGACTTTGAGGGGGAGGAGGAACCCGAATGAGCCGAGTCAAAGTATGCCGGGTGCCGGACATCACACACGAGGAGTGGTTGGCCTACCGGCGCACCGGCATCGGCGGCAGCGATGCCAGCACCATCGTGGGCCTGAACCCCTACAGCAGTCTCTACTATCTGTACAACGACAAGCTGGGTCTGCTCGCGCCCAAGGATGACACCGAGGCCATGCGGCAGGGGCGCGACCTCGAGCAGTATGTGGCCGACCGCTGGATGGAGGCCACCGGCAAGAAGTGCCAGCGAAACAACTATATGTGGCGCAGTGTGGAACACCCCTTCATGCTGGCCGACATCGACCGGGAGGTGGTGGGCGAGAACGCCGGGCTCGAGTGCAAGACCACCAGCGTGTACAACCGCCACGACTTTGAGGGCGGTGAGGTGCCGCTGACCTACTACGTCCAGTGTCAGCACTACATGGCCGTGATGGGCTTTGACCGGATGTATCTGGCGGTGCTGGTGCTGAACCGGGGCTTTTACCACTACGTCATCCAGCGGGACGAAGACGAGATCGCCGCGCTGATCGAGGAGGAGCGGGGCTTCTGGGAGGGACACATCCTCCCGCAGGAACCGCCCCCGGTGGACGGCTCGGACGCCACCCGCAGCGCCCTGCGCCAGCGCTGGCCCGAGGAGGAGGACGGCACGTGGGTGTATCTGGACACCGCCGCCGACCATCTGCTGGGCGCACTGGAGAGCGTACAGCGGGAGATCAAGGCGCTGAAGGAGAGCGAAGAGACCCTCAAGGCCGGTCTGATGGCCGCCCTCGGCGAGTGTGCTGTAGGGCAGTCTGATCGCTGGGAAGTGAGCTGGCGTACCCAGACCCGCACCGGCGTGGACAGCCGCCGGCTGAAAAAAGAGTGGCCCGCCGTGTACGAGGCCTGTAAGACTGTCAGCACCGCCCGGGTACTGAGGACCAAAAAGAAAAAGGAGGAACTGTAAATGTCCGACACCAAGACCCCCGCCCCGGCCAACACCGCGGGCGCCATCGGCAAGGCGCGGCAGGCCAAGCCCGCCACCCAGACCCCCAAGGCCACCATGAATGCCTACATCACCCGGATGCAGGGCGAGATCGCCAAGGCGCTGCCCAGCGTCATCACCCCCGAGCGGTTCACCCGCATCGTGACCAGTGCCCTGTCCCGCACGCCCCAGCTGGCCGAGACCACGCCCCAGAGCTTCCTGGGCGCGATGATGGAGGCCGCCCAGCTGGGTCTGGAGCCCAACACCCCGCTGGGGCAGGCCTACCTGCTGCCCTACAAGAACAAGGGCCAGCTGGAGTGTCAGTTCCAGCTGGGCTACAAGGGACTCATTGATCTGGCCTACCGCAGCGGCGAGGTGACCATCATCCAAGCCCATGAGGTCTGCGCCAACGACGAGTTTGAGTACAGCTTCGGCCTTGAGCCGACTCTGCGCCACGTTCCCGCTAAGCGCGACCGTGGCGAGGTGATCCTGTATTACGCCATGTTCCGCACCACGGACGGCGGCTTCGGCTTCGAGGTGATGAGCCGCGAGGACGTGCAGAAACACGCCGCCCGGTACTCCAAGAGTTACTCGAGCAGCTTCAGCCCGTGGGCGACCAACTTCGACGAGATGGCCAAGAAGACCGTGCTGAAGAAGGCGCTGAAGTACGCGCCGCTGAAGAGCGACTTTGTGCGCGGCATGGCCAGCGATGAGACCATCAAGCATGAGCTGTCCCCGGACATGAGCGAGGTGCCCACCATCGAGGTGGAGTACGCCGTGGATGAGGAGACCGGCGAGATCTTGGAGGGCGGCGAATGATCATCAACACCAAGACGGGCATTCTGGTCACCGGCACGCTGGTGCGGGATGCCGAGTACAAGACCGTCGGCCAGAAGGGCACCCCGCTGCTCAAGTTCGGCGTCCTCTA
>JAFUQL010000319.1 GCA_017472375.1 Oscillospiraceae bacterium
ACACGGCCGATCAGCTCGGGGATCAGACCAAACTTTACCAGATCATGGGGCTCCACCTTCTTCAGCAGGGCGCGGCTGGCAGCATCACCGGTGGCGCGCAGCTGGCTGCCGAAGCCCAGTGCCGAAGTATCGGTACGGCGCTGGATGTGCTTTTCCAGGCCATCGAATGCGCCGCCGCAGATGAACAGGATGTTTTTGGTATCGATCTGGATGAACTCCTGCTGGGGGTGTTTACGCCCGCCCTGGGGCGGCACGTTGCTCACAGTGCCCTCCAGGATCTTCAGCAGTGCCTGCTGTACACCCTCGCCACCTACGTCGCGGGTGATGGAGGGGTTTTCGCTGCGGCGGGTGATCTTATCGATCTCATCGATGTAGATGATCCCGATCTCGGCCTTGGGGATGTCAAAATCCGCCGCCTGGATCAGCTTCAGCAGAATGGTCTCAACATCCTCACCCACATAGCCGGCCTCAGTCAGGGTGGTGGCATCGGCAATGGCAAAAGGCACGCCCAGCATCTTGGCCAGGGTCTGGGCCAGCAGAGTCTTGCCCACGCCGGAGGGACCAAGCAGCAGCACGTTGCTCTTCTGCAGCTCCACCTCGTTGCTGTGGCCACTCAGGATGCGCTTATAGTGATTGTAGACCGCCACGGCCAGCACCGTCTTGGCATCGTCCTGGCCGATGACATACTGATCAAGTCCCTCCTTGATCTCAGCCGGGGTCAGCACGTTCACCGAGGGCAGGGCCGGTGCACCGCTGTTCTTGCCGCGGCTGTGGCGGCTGCCGGCGCGGGGCAGAGGCTCATCATCGTGCACGATGGAGTAGCACAGCTCGATGCACTCGCTGCAGATGTTCACCCCAGGCCCCATGACCATCCGCTCCACTGCATCCTGGCTTTTGCCGCAGAAGCTGCAGATGGTGCTCTTGGTCTTGTCCTTTCCGGAATTGTTGTTAGCCATAGAACTCCCTTTATTGTTAGCGGTTGGTGATGACCTTATCAACCAGGCCGTACTCGAGGGCCTGCTGGGCGGTCAGGTAGTTGTCGCGCTCAGTGTCCGCCTGCACCACCTCCAGAGGCTGGCCGGTGTACTCGCTCAGCAGACCGTTCAGCTTGTTCTTCAGGTGGATGATGTGATCGGCGTGGATCTTGATGTCCGTCGCCTGACCCTGCAGGCCACTCATCAGAGGCTGGTGGATCATGATCTCAGCGTTGGGCAGAGCCAGACGCTTGCCCTTGGTGCCGCTGGCCAGCAGGAAAGCGCCCATGGAGGCAGCCATGCCCATGCAAATGGTGGACACGTCACATTTGATATACTTCATGGTGTCGTGGATGGCCATGCCCGCAGAGATGGAACCGCCAGGGCTGTTGATATACAGGTGGATGTCCTTATCAGGATCCTGGCCCTCCAGATACAGCAGCTGGGCCACGACCAGACTGGCAGTGGCATCGTTCACCTGGTCGCTCAGCATGATGATGCGATCATTCAGCAGTCGGGAAAAGATGTCATAGGAACGCTCGCCCCGGGCGGTCTGTTCCACAACGTAAGGTACCAAACTCATAGCATTTCGCCTCCTGTACTCATTTATAACAAATTGCGACTTGTGTAAAATTGACCGATACGCCCTTGGCCTGCGCGGCCCCCTGCGTATCGGTCAATTTAGAAAGCAAATTAGGGCTTACTCAGCAGCAGGCTCCTCAGTCACGGTCTCGGTGGTGATCTCAGCCTTGCTCTTGATGAAGTCGATGGCCTTGTTGATGGCCAGGTCATGCTTCACAGCCTCGGCATCCACAACGGACTTGACCTGCTCGACCTCCATCTTGTACTGCTCGGCGATGCGCTTCACCTCAGCCTCGAACTCCTCGTCGGAAACGACGATGTTCTCCTTGGCGGCGACAGCCTCCAGAGCCAGACGAATCTTGACCTGCTTCTCAGCACGCTCAGCAAAGCTGCCGCGGAAAGCCGCCATATCCTCGCCCATGTACTTCAGGTAGTCATCCAGCTTCAGGCCCTGCTGAGACAGACGGTAGCCGAAGTCACGGATGATCTCATCGATGGCAGTCTCCACCATCGCCTGGGGGATCTCAGCCTGCATACCGGCGATGACCTGATCGACCAGAGCATTCTCCACGTCCAGATCGGCCTGCTGGGTCTCCACGTCCTCCAGACCCTTGCGAATGCTGGCGCGCAGCTTATCCAGGGTATCGAACTCGCTCACGTCCTTGGCGAACTCGTCGTCCAGCTCGGGCAGCTCACGGGCCTTGACCTCGTGCAGCTTGACCTTGAACACGGCGGGCTTGTCAGCCAGCTCGTCGGCATGGTACTCAACGGGGAAGGTGACGTTCACGTCAAACTCCTCGCCGGCAGAGTGACCGACGATCTGCTCCTCGAAGCCGGGGATGAAGGAACCGGAGCCCAGCTCCAGAGCGTAATGCTCGCCCTTGCCGCCGTCGAAAGCAACACCGTCGATGAAGCCCTCGAAGTCGATGTCAGCGGTGTCGCCCAGCTGAGCGGCACCCTCACGGGTGACCATGCGGGCGTTGCGCATCTGCATACGGGAGATCTCGGCCTCGACCTGCTCCTCGTCGATAGTATTGACCTTGCGGGTAGCCTTCAAACCGGTGTACTCGCCCAGAACGACCTCGGGCTTCACAGCCACCAGGACCTTCAGCACGGCACCCTCAGCGGCGCTCATGGACAGGATCTCGGGCTCGGGGTTGCCCACGACCACAATGCCGGTCTCATTGATGGCAGCCTCGTACTCGTACGGGAACAGGTCGTTGATGGCATCCATCAGGAACAGATCCTCGCCGTACATCTTCTCGATGGTCTTGCGGGGAGCCTTGCCCTTGCGGAAGCCGGGCACGGCGTACTTCTTGCCCTCGCGCTTGAACGCCTTGTCAGCGGCAGCGCTCAGGGTCTCGGCATCGATGGAAAACTGCAGCTCCTGCATGCTCTTCTCGAGCTTTTCATTTTTGATGAGTTTCATTACTATCGTCCTCCAAAAAAGAATCTACGAATTTGTCCGGCGTGCACCTGGCGCGTCGTCGGGCGCCTCGGCCCTCACCGGCGTTTACAGCCATTCCCCAGCATTATATCACAGGCAACCTGTGATTTCCAGAGGTTTTTCAATTTTCAGCGGGCAAAAATTCAGCCCATCGGCTGAGATCAGGCGATATTCGATGCCATCCACCCTTCCCTGCACCGCATGACGCACAAAACTGCCGTGAAGATGCCCATAAAAACAGCGGGTCACGCCAAACTCCTTCAGCAGCGCAATGACCTCCGGCGCTTTGGTGCCCGGGTACACCGGCGGATAGTGGAGAAAAACGATCTTCTCGCTCTCCCCGGCCGACTCAAGGCTCATACGCAGGCGGCCAAGCTCCCGGTTCATCACCTTTTCATCATGGGCCTCGCCAATGTCGAACAGCCAGCTCCGGGTTCCGCACAGGGCGACCCCCTCGACCTCATAGCTGTTGTTGTGCAGGAGCTGCAGGCTGTCGAACCCTTTCGCCTCAAAATACTTGTACATCTTATTGGCGGTGCTCCACCAATAGTCATGGTTCCCTTTTACCAGCAGCTTACGGCCAGGCAGGCTCTGGATAAACGCGAAATCCTGCTCGGTGTCCTCCAGACGCATCGCCCAGCTCGTATCACCGGCCAGCACAACAGTGTCCTCTGGGCCGATCATCCGCCGCCAGTTCTCCTCAATGCGGGCCACATGGTTCTTCCACCCGGGAAAGATGTCCATGGGCTTGGAGTTCCCCAGCGAAAGGTGCAGGTCGCCGATCGCAAAAATTGCCATAGAACCTCCTGACTAAACATCTCGCCCGCCGGCCACAATAAAGGGCGTAAGGGGGCATGAAACATGGAAAAGAACGAACCCATTCTCAACGGGATCTGCTGCGAGGTGGACAACTGTGTCCACAACAATGGCGCGTGCTGCTGCACCGCCCATGAGATCCGGGTGAAGAACCGCTCCGCCCATCCCGAAGAGACCATGTGCGAGACATTCCGTGAGGTCTGAGCCGGCTGTTTCAGCCTGCTGACCCTCCGTAAATCGCTCTCACATGGAAAAAGTCTGCTGCACCGAAAAAACGATCCGGTGCGGCAGGCTTTTTCTGTTTTACCGCATTCAAAACAGCGTATTAACGCAAAACAAACAACATGTAAAGCCGTTACCCTTCACAGGCGTTCCGCGCCACATCCGCGATGCCATCCTTCTCGATCACAGCGGTGAACCGCTCCGCTTTGCCGCGCAGACCGGCCAGGCTGACGGGCGCCTGCACACCGGTGAGCTGTTCCAGACCCTCCATGGCTTCGAAGTCGCCGGCCGGCGCCTGGCTGCCCAGTGCAGCCAGCACATCGCGGGGGAACTTAAAGGGGCTGGCGGTGCTCAGCACGACCATGGGAGCGTCGCTGTCATGGTCGGCGCAATACTCGCGGGCCACCTTGAAGGCCACAGCGGTGTGGGTGTCACACAGATAGCCGTCCTTCTCATAAATGGACTTGATCTCAGCGGCCACCTGCTCATCATCGTTGCAGCAGCCATAGGCAAAGTCGGCGCGGATGGCAGCCATGGTTGCCTCGTCCACGGTGTAGCTGCCCTCGCGGTTTAGGCTGCCCATCCACTCGGCCACTTTGGCGTCGCTGCCGCCCAAATGATACAGCAGGCGCTCCAGATTGGAGGACACCAGAATGTCCATGGAGGGAGAGGTAGTGCGATAGAAGTCGCGGCGGGCGTTGTAGGTGCCGGTAGCGAAGAAGTCGGTCAGCACGTTGTTGCGGTTGGAAGCGCACACCAGAGTGCCCACGGGCAGACCCATCCGCTTGGCATAATAGCCGGCCAGAATGTCACCGAAGTTGCCGGTGGGCACACAGAAGTCCATCTTCTCCCCCATGTTCACCTTGCCGCTGCGCACCAGCTGGCCGTACGCGGCAAAGTAATAGACGATCTGAGGCACCAGGCGGCCCCAGTTGATGGAATTGGCGCTGGACAGCACCACGTTTTTTTCCGCCAGTTCTGCAGCCAGCTGCTTGTCGGCAAAGGCACGCTTCACGCCGGTCTGGGCATCGTCAAAATTGCCCTGCACCGCATAGACGGCCACATTGCCGCCCTCCTGCGTGGCCATCTGCAGGCGCTGGATCTCACTGGTGCCGTTGTTGGGATAGAATACCACAATGCTCACACCGGGGATGTCCTTATAGCCGTCCAGCGCCGCCTTACCGGTGTCACCGGAGGTGGCAACCAGAATGAGGGTGTGTTCGGTGCGGCCCAGATTCTTCTTGGCCTCCACCAGCAGCTTGGGCATCAGCTGCAGGGCGTAGTCCTTAAAGGCGCAGGTGGGGCCGTGCCACAGCTCCAGAGACCAGGTGTTCTCATTCACCTGCTCCAGATGGCCGGCCTTGCCGCCGAACGCCTCACCGTAGGCCGCGGCCGCAGCCTGCTCCAGAAACTCCGGCTTATAGTCGGTCAGAAACTGCTTCAGAATGTACGCCGCCAGCGCAGGATACTCCATCGCGCAGGCCGCCGCCAGATCCACCGCCGGGAATTCGGCGGGCACGAACAGACCGCCTTCCTCGGACAGACCCTGAGCGATGGCCTGGGATGCGCTTACCTTATGTTCTGCATTTCGGGTGCTAAAAAACTCCATGATAGATACCCCTCCGGCGAATGTCTTTTCCCGACCTTCGCGCAAGTTTATTTGTACGGCGCAGAGAACCTCGCCGCGTGGTTTCAGGCAAGGCCGCGGCTGTTCGCCGCAGCGCTGAATACGCCCTATTATTATACAATAAAAAAAGGCGGCGGCAAAGCGGCAGAATCAAAAAAACTGTGCCGCCTTACCGCCGTAAATTCTACATTATCGCTGAATCGTCCGCACAGCGCGCACAACACCTTACAGTGCAGCATCGAACGCGTTTGGGATGCAGTGCACCCGCCAGCCGCCGGGCTGCGGGACCACCTCCACCACGTCAAAGCGGATGGTACACTCAGCCAGAATGGGATGCTGCGCCAAATATTGCTGTGTCGCCAGCAGGATCTTCTGCTGCTTGCGCAGATCCACTGCCTCGCAGGGAGCCAAAAATGCCTCGCTGCTCCGGGTCTTCACCTCCGCAATCACCAGAAGGTCGTCCTTGAACACGACCAGATCCAGCTCCCCCATTCGGGTACGGAATCCGTGTTCCAACAGGCAAAAGCCTTGTTTTTGGTAATAGCGGGCAGCCACCGCCTCTCCGGTGCGCCCCAGCTCCCGGTCAGCCATCCCAATAGCCGAGCTTTTTCAGAAAACTGCGGCGGTAAAAGGGCTGGATGCCGTACTGCTCGATCAGTTCGTAGTGCAGCTTGGTGCCGTAGCCCTTGTGCTTGGCAAGCTGATACTGGGGATATTCCTCATCCAGCGCGCGCATAAAGCGATCACGGGTGACCTTGGCCAGGATGGACGCCGCGCCAATACTGGCGCTGACACCGTCGC